>NZ_JAOTNW010000027.1:0-62883 GCF_036346515.1 Pseudomonas sp. AM4(2022) | reverse complement strand
TTTTTTAGCGCGCGCTCAGTTCAGAACTTCACTCAAAGGAATGAAGTTGACCCGGTCACCGATGGCCAGCGTGGTGCCTTCCATCACCTCCACAAAACCCTCGGCCCAAGCCGCACTGCGCAGCACCCCTGAGCTTTGGTTGCGGTAGATGATCGCCTTGCCCTGTTCGATCCGCCCGCGCAGGTACTCGCGGCGGTTGCCAGCCTTTGTCCAGACGAACCCTGCCGGCACTTCAAAGCGCAGCGGCTGCACCTCCACCACGCCTTGGCGACGCAGCAGATACGGGCGCGCCAACAGTGCAAAGGTCACCAGGGTCGAGGCCGGGTTGCCCGGCAGGCCGATCACCGGCACGCCACGAAAATGCCCGAAGGTCAGCGGCTTGCCCGGTTTGATCGCCAGCTTCCACAGCGCCAGCTCCCCCTCTTCCCGCAGGGCGATGCCGAGGAAGTCCGCTTCACCCACCGACACACCGCCGGTCGAGAGGATCAGGTCAACGCTGCCCAGGCCCGCCAGGCGCGTGCGGGTCTGTTCCAGGTCATCCGGCAGAATCCCGGCATCGATCACTTCACAGCCCATGCGCACCAGCCAACTGCACAGCACGCGGCGGTTGCTGTTGTAGATTTGCCCAGGGCCCAACGGCAACCCCGGCTCGATCAGTTCATCACCGGTCGACAGCACGGCCACGCGCACGCGCCGCACCACCTCGAGACGATCACGTCCAAGAGACGCGGCCAAACCCAGCTCGATGGGGCCCAGGCGTGTTCCGACATTGAGTACAGTCTCGCCGACGGTAGTCTCCTGGCCCTGGGGACGGATGTTGTCGCCCATCTGCAATGGCTCGGTGAAACTCACGCGCTGGTCGGCATGTACCACGGCGTTTTCCTGCATCTGCACGCAGTCAGCGCCCTGGGGCACCGGCGCGCCGGTAAAGATGCGCGCACAGGTGCCCGCCGCCAAGGGTTCAGGTGCAGTGCCGGCGAAAATACGCTGGCTCACCACCAAGGGTTCGCCGGTCCAGTCCGCCAGGCGCACAGCGTAGCCGTCCATGGCACTGTTGGGCCACGGCGGCAGGTCGAGTGTGGAGATCAGGTCCTGGGCCAATACCCGGCCATCACATTCAGCCAGGGGCAGCATTTGCTGCTCGCGGATCGGCGCAGCGGCGGCCATGTCCAGTAAACGCTGCAAGGCTGCTTCCACCGGCATCAGGGCGCCGGTTTTACCGGGCTTATCCACGGGATTCACAAGGTTCGGCCTGCTTGAGGTGCGGGACGAAGTTGCATGGGCGGTGACGGTTATCCAGTTGCTCGGCGAGGATGCCGTCCCAACCAGTGCGCACGGCATTGGTGGAGCCCGGCAGGCAGCACACCAGGGTGCCGTTGGCCAACCCCGCCAAGGCGCGCGATTGCACGGTGGAGGTGCCGATATCGGCTACGGAGATCTGGCGGAACAGCTCACCAAAACCATCGACCTGCTTGTCGAGCAGGCAGCTCACCGCTTCAGGGGTACTGTCGCGGCCGGTGAAGCCGGTGCCGCCGGTAATCAGCACCACCTGCACCACGTCTTCGGCGATCCAGTGGGCCACCTGGGCGCGAATCTTGTAGAGGTCGTCCTTGAGCAGCACGCGCTCGGCCAGGCGGTGGCCGGCGGCGGTGAGGCGGTCGACGAAGACCTGGCCGGAAGTGTCAGTCTCCAGGGTGCGGGTGTCGCTGACGGTCAATACAGCAATATTGAGGGGTACAAAGGGCGCATCGGCCTTGGCTTTCATGGCACGGTCCGGTTGTCGAAGGAACAGCCCGATGTTATATCACAGGCCCCTGTTTACCTGCCGCAGCGCAACCGCCATGACTTTTGAATTTTCCTCCCTGCCGTGTTCGATCCTGTTGCTCGCCGGTGGTCGCGGCCAACGCATGGGCGGCCAGGACAAAGGGCTGCTTGAATGGCACGGCCAGCCCTTGATCGCTCACCTGCACCAGTTGGCCCGGCCGCTCACCGATGACTTGATCATCTCGTGCAACCGCAACCATGAACGCTACGCACCCTATGCAGACCAACAGGTGAGCGATGACAACCCGGACTTCCCCGGCCCGCTGGCCGGTATCCGTGCGGGACTCTTCGTCGCACGCCATGAGCATCTGCTGATCTTGCCTTGCGATGTGCCGCAGATCGATGCGCGACTGCTCGCCGACCTGCGTGCGACCGCACGACGCAACCCGCAGGCGCCGGTGATGGTACGCCAGGGTGAATGCTGGGAACCCTTGCTGTGCATCATTCCCACGAGCCTGAAAAACCAAGTGGAACAGGCATGGCAAGCGGGTGAGCGCAGCCCGCGCAAGCTCTGGCTGCAACTGGGCGCGGTGGCCTTGGAATGCCCGGCCGATGACCCGCGCCTGGCCAATCTTAATACGCCCGAGCTGTTGCACCCCAGGGCTGGCATGTCAGAATGAACCCTGCACAAGGAACTTTGCCGGCGTCCCGTACGTCACAAGGTCAGCAATTTAAAAGTATTCTCTCGGAGACAAACTCATGACTCAACGGACCATCGCCGCTCTCATGCTTGCACTGGGCCTCGCCACCCTCGCCGGTTGCGCTTCGCCAACAGTGATCACCCTGAATGACGGTCGCGAAATCCAGGCCGTCGACACCCCGAAGTACGATGAAGATTCGGGCTTCTACGAATTCGAACAACTGGACGGCAAGCACACCCGTATCAACAAAGATCAGGTTCGCACCGTTAAAGACCTGTAAGCCTCAGCGCTTGCACACAAGGCCCGCCTCGCGCGGGCCTTGTTGTTCCTGGGGTTTACCAGTCCAGGGTGATCTGGCTGCGGAAGCTGCGTTGTTCACCGCTCACCGGGTCGATAAAGCGCACGCCCTGGGCCAGCAGCTTAAGTGGCTTGGCGTAATCGTCCTCGGCGTCCTTGATCACTTCGGGGTAAAACGGGTCATTACAGATGCTTGCCCCCAGCGCCGTCATATGCACGCGCAGCTGGTGCTTCTTACCGGTCACCGGGAACAGGCCGTAGCGCCATAGATCAGCGTTTTTCTCGCGCACCTCTACCGCCGTTTCGGTATTGCTGGCACCCGGCCCTTCCTGCATGCGAAAGAAAGGCTCGCCATCCACCAAACGGCTTTTGTGAACCAACGGGAAGCTGAGGTGCGGCAAGGCCGGTGCGATGGCTTCGTAGAATTTGTCGATACGTCGCGTGGGAAACAATTGCTGATAGGCCGAACGGCTGTGCGGGTTGGCCGAGAACAGCACCAACCCCGCCGTATGCCGGTCGATGCGGTGCAGAGGCACCAGGGCGGGATTGTCCAGGCGCCGGATCAAGCGCCGCAACAAGGTGTGCTCGACGTACTCGCCAGCGGGTGTCACTGGCAGGAAATGCGGTTTGTCAGCTACCACCAGGTGCTCATCGGCGTACAGGATGTTTTCCTGCACAGGGATCACTTTCTCGTTGGGCACTTCGCGAAAGTAATAAATGCACAAGCCTTCCTTGTAGCCCAGGCCCAGGCTGATCGGGCTGCCATTGACATCCAGCACCCGGCCGCGGGCAATGCGGTCCAGCCACTGTTCACGGCCAATGGCCGGGAAGTGTGCGCACAGGCAATCGAGCACCGTCACCCAGGAGCCCGGCGGCAAGTACAGGGTGCTGGCTTGGTGCTGGGAGGGGGAAAAAACGCAAGTGGACATGCCGACGCTCAAAGCCTGGAAACAAGCGGGCATTATCGCCCATGGCGCGCGATTGCCTAGGGCCTATCTCAGGCCTTGGCCAGTTGAGCGCGCAGCACCGGCGAGGCGCTTGCCGCCTCGGTGAATTCCTTGAGCCAGCGTAGTACGTCCACCGCTTCCCAACGGCCTGGGTCATACAGCGCGTAGAGCAAGCCCTGATAACCCACCACATCCAGCTGTTTGTGATAACCGGCGCGCTGGAACAGCGCCTCGATTTCCGCGAAGCAGGTGTTGAAATGCACTTTGTTAAACGGTGTCTTGCCTTCCGTGACCAGGCCATCGAGGCGCAGCTCGTTCACCGCGTCGCGCACCACATCGGCGGACATGCGATTGACGCTGCTTTTAAGTTGTTCAACATTCACCACGGGCGTTCCCTCTATTCAATCGCTGTACGAATATACAGTAACTTAATATTTGGAAAGCCGCCATCGCATAAATATCAGCTTAGGAAGGTAACCACCTGCGCGGTATCGAAAGGCCAGTCCAGTTCCGCCCCGGTGTCCGTGCGGCGAAGCACCGGAATCCGCAGGCCGTAGACATCTGTCAGGTCCTCGGGATCGGTGATATCCACCAGCTCCACCAACAGCCCGTGTTCGACGAGCGGCATGACTTCGGCTTCGGCGATCTCACACAGATGGCAACCCAGGGTGCCGAACAGCTGGCATTCAGGAAGCATGATGAAAGGACTCGGTCACAAAACGAATCTCCATTCTAAGCCCAACAAGCCCCTTGTAGGAGCGAGCTTGCTCCTACGGTGCAAAAAGCCTGATCCAGATCACCATGGCCTATAACTGATTCAGCGATTCTCGCGGCTTTTTTGCCGCTCGCCCTGCAACGGAGATGCCTGTGTTCGCCAACCTGCTGATTATTCTGGCCTCATCCCTGGTGGTGATTGCGCTGTTTCGCCGGCTGCAGCTGCCGCCCGTGCTGGGCTACCTGTGCGTAGGCCTGGCAGTGGGCCCCACCGCGCTGGACTGGGTCAATGACAACGAAGACCTGCCGGACCTGGCCGAGATGGGCGTGGTATTCCTGCTGTTTTCCCTGGGGCTTGAGTTTTCCCTGTCGAAAATGTTGGCGCTGCGCAGCGTGGTATTTGGCCTGGGCAGCCTGCAGGTGCTGGGGTGCGGGGCACTGCTGGGCGTTTTGTTGATGAGCTTTGGCCTCGCGCCTGGCATCGCATTATTGCTGGGCGCAGGGCTGGCGCTGTCGTCCACGGCCATTGTCAGCAAGGAACTCACCAGCCTCGGTGAAATTTTCAGCAGCCATGGCCAGAACGCGATAGGCGTGTTGCTGTTCCAGGACGTCGTGGCGGTGTTGCTGCTGACATTGGTGCCGGTATTTGCCGGCAGCAGTGACCAAGCCTGGTACTGGGCGCTGCCGCTGACCTTGGGCAAGACCGTGGTGCTGTTCGTGGGCCTGTTGTTCGCCAGCCGCTGGTTGCTGCCGCGCCTGTTCCGTGAAGTCGCCGCGTCTCACTCGGCGGAGTTGTTTGTGCTGCTGGCGCTGGTGATTGTTTTGCTCACCGCCTGGCTCACCCACCTGCTGGGCCTGTCCCCTGCCCTCGGTGCATTCCTGGCCGGCATGTTGCTGGGGGAAAGTCATTACCGACACCAGATCGAAGCGGATATCCGCCCGTTTCGCGACATTCTGCTAGGGCTGTTTTTTGTCAGCATCGGCATGCTCATCGATCTGCAGTTGTTCGTCAGCCACAGCCTGTTGATCCTCGGCCTGACGCTCACGTTGATGCTGGTCAAAGGCATGGTCGTCGCGGCGCTGGTCAAGTGGCGTAACAGCGACACCGAAACGGCCTGGCGCAGCGGCCTGGCACTGGCCCAGGGCGGTGAATTCTGTTTTGCACTGATGGCGCAGATGCAGCAGAGCCGGTTGATTCCCGATGAGTTCAACGGCCTACTCCTGGCTGCCACCTTCTGCTCGATGCTGTTGACACCGCTGCTGTTGCGGGCGGCACCGGCCATTGCCCTGCGCCTGCACCGCAAGCCCAACCAGCAAGTGCAACTGGAACACATCACTGCGCTCAACGCCCAACTGCATGGGCACGTGGTGATTTGCGGCTATGGTCGGGTAGGCCAGTCCATCGGGCGCTTTATGCGCCGCGAACAACAGGCATTTATCGCCCTGGATGATGACCCCGAACGGGTGCAGGAAGCCGCCACCGAGGACAGCAGCGTGCATTACGGCGACTGTCGCCGTGGCGCGTTGCTCAGCGCCGTCGGCCTGGAACGGTCGCGGTTGGTGGTGATCGCGGTGGACAACAGCGATGTCGCGCTGGTGGTGCTCAAGGAGGCGCGGCAGATCAACCCAGACGTGCCGATCCTGGTGCGCACTCGCGATGACAGCCAGTTGGCCGAACTCAAGGGCGCGGGCGCCAGCGAAGTGGTGCCTGAGTTGTTGGAGTCGAGCCTGATGCTCGCCTCCCACGCCCTGATCCTGCTGGGCCTGCCGGACCAACAGGTGCAGGCGCGAGTGAACGAAGTACGGCGCAACCACTATCGCCTGCTACACGGTTTCTACCCACCGCCACATACTGACGAAGACGCGCCGATCAGTCCTGACTGACCGCGCCGATCTTGTGGATCGACAGGTCCGCGCCGTAATACTCCTGTTCTTGGCTCAAGCGCAGCCCTTGCACGCGCTTGATCACGCCGTACACCAGCAAGCCGCCGCCAAACGCCACGGCCACCCCCAACCCGGTACCGATCAACTGGCTGATCAGGCTCACGCCGCCCAGCCCACCCAGGGCGGCCTGCCCGAAGATGCCGCAAGCAATGCCGCCCCACACACCGCACAAGCCATGCAATGGCCACACGCCCAGCACGTCATCGATCTTCCAGCGCGACTGGGCAGCGATAAAGCACCACACGAACAGGCCGCCAGCCACCACGCCCGTGACCAGCGCGCCCACCGGGTGCATCAGGTCGGAACCGGCGCAGATTGCCACCAACCCGGCCAGGGGACCGTTGTGCAGGAAACCGGGATCGTTGCGGCCAATCACTAGGGCGGCCACGGTGCCACCGACCATGGCCATCAGCGAATTGACAGCCACCAGGCCACTGACGCCATTGAGGGTTTGCGCGCTCATCACGTTAAAGCCGAACCAGCCCACGATCAGAATCCACGAGCCCAGCGCCAGGAAAGGAATGCTCGATGGCGCAAACGCCACCAGGCGCCCTTCGCGATACCGCCCATTGCGCGGGCCCAGCAGTAACACCGCCGCCAGCGCCAGCCAGCCGCCCATGGCGTGCACCACCACGGAACCTGCAAAGTCGTGGAAGCTGGCGCCAAAGGTTGCGAGCAGCCAGGCTTGCAGGCCAAGGTTGCCGTTCCACACCAGGCCTTCGAAGAACGGGTAGATAAACGCCACGATCAGCGCGGTGGCACACAGCTGCGGCGCAAACTTCGCACGCTCGGCAATCCCGCCGGAAATGATCGCCGGAATCGCCGCGGCAAACGTCAGCAGGAAGAAAAACTTCACCAGGGCGTAGCCATGATCGGCGCTGATCACGGCGGCCGGTTGCAGGAAGCTCACACCGTAGGAGATCCAATAGCCTATAAAGAAATAGGCCAGCGTTGAAATCGCAAAATCACTGAGGATTTTCGACAAGGCGTTGACCTGGTTCTTCTGGCGCACCGTCCCGACTTCAAGGAAGGCAAAACCGGCGTGCATGGCCAGCACCATGACCGCGCCAATCAGGATGAACAGGGTGTTGGAACTGTGGACGAGGGTGTCCACCGCACTTTGCAAGTTTTCCATGGAGGTTGGCAGGCCTGCATCAAGGCAAAAAGCACCAAAGCGGTTCAAGCCAGGGTTTCGCGCACTAAATTGGCACCGCCGGCTTCGCCCCTCTTCAGAGGGCGTGAACCGCTTTAGCGCAGCGATCAACACAACAGGCCGTTGCCGACAGGGTTTTTCCGCGAAATTAAGTGATTTAGGGTAAGGTTTTCCAAGGTTTCCACCTCGACCGCCCGGATTCAGCGCAGGCTCCAGGGCCTGCGCACCAAGGCAAAGCAAAAGCTGTACCACACAATTGCACTGAACCTTCAGCGAACGCCGCGACTCGAAACCACACGTACAGATCAGCTACCCACGGAGATAACCATGGCCGGTAAAACAGCAAAGACTGCTCAAGAGATACTGATGGAGGATTTTCAAACCCTGGTCAGCGATACCGAAAAGTTGCTGGACGACACCGCCGTCCTGGCCGGTGACCAGGCTGACGAGCTGCGCACCAAGATCCACGAGAGCCTGCTCAAGGCCCGCGAGACCCTGCAACTGACCGAAGACTCATTGCGCGAGCGCGGCCAGGCGGCGATCACTGCCACCGAAGATTACGTGCAAGCCAACCCATGGCAGTCGGTCGGCATTGCTGCCGGCGTAGGCTTTTTGATCGGTCTGCTGGCTACAAGGCGCTAACCATGTCTATCGGCGAATCCAGCTCATCCACGAGCGCACATTCCTCAGCAAGCGGTTCAACTTCCCGACGCCTGGGCGCAGCTGTGCTGGGCTTGCTGCACAGTCATGTCGAGTTGTTTGGCATCGAATTACAAGAGCAAAAGGCCCGTACCGTCAGCCTGTTGCTGTTTGCCGGCCTGGCGCTGGTGTTTGCCCTGCTGTTGCTGGTGGGGTTGTCGACGCTGGTGATGATCCTGGTGTGGGACACAGGCTATCGCCTGACCGGTATCATCTGCCTCTGCGTGTTCTATAGCCTGGCCGCTGCGTTCTGCGGCGTGCGCTTGAAGGCGGCGGTGTTCGATGAGTCCACGCCCTTCCACGCCACGCTCGAAGAACTGGCCAATGACCGGGAGCGCCTGCTGCCATGAGCATGACTGAGATCCCGCAAAACACGTCACGCCGGGAAATGCGCAAAGCCTTGATCCGCCTGCGCATGGAAATGCACCGCCAGGAAATCCGTCATGAGTCCCAACAACTCATGGCGCCCCTGCACAAAATGCGCAACATGCGCCACAACTGGCAGGACAGCCTGGGCATCAAGCACGCGCCGTTGTGGGGCGTGGCGGCGGTCACGCTGATGGGCTTTTTTACCGGCAAGGGCGCCAAGGGCGGCAGTATCAGCAGTATTACGCGCCTGGTGCGGCTGGGTGCCGGGTTAATCCCGCTGATCAAGTTGGCCATGCAAGGCGCTTCGCGCAAAAGCTGACCCTTGTGAGCCGATGACCGCAATGACCAGACACCTGCTGGTCATTGCGGTTTTTTGCGCTGACTGTTAATTGATACCGGCACGGCCGGCCGCTGGATTCGCTTGCCCCATAAAGGCCGAACAGGGAAGCTGGCACTGTCATTCACCTTACGGAGAGCCTGCGCCTTGGATTGGCCCACCCTGCTGACCCGCGAACGTCTTGGAAAAACCCTGCACAGCCCTGAAGAACTGGGCCGCAGTCCCTTTCACAAAGATCACGACCGCATTATTTTCTCCGGCGCGTTCCGGCGCCTGGGACGCAAGACCCAAGTGCATCCAGTGACGAGCAACGACCATATCCACACCCGCCTGACCCATTCGCTGGAAGTCAGCTGCGTGGGGCGCTCCCTGGGCATGCGCGTAGGCGAAACCCTGCGCGGCGCCCTGCCCGACTGGTGCGACCCTAGCGACCTGGGCATGGTGGTGCAATCGGCCTGCCTGGCCCATGACATCGGCAACCCACCGTTCGGGCACTCTGGCGAAGACGCCATTCGCCACTGGTTCCAGCAGGCCGCCGGGCGCGGCTGGCTGGATGACATGAGCAGCGCCGAACGCAATGACTTCCTTAACTTCGAAGGCAATGCCCAGGGCTTTCGGGTACTCACCCAACTTGAATACCATCAGTTCGACGGCGGCACGCGGCTGACCTACGCCACCTTGGGCACTTACCTCAAATACCCCTGGACCGCCCGCCACGCCGACTCGCTGGGCTACAAGAAACACAAGTTCGGCTGCTATCAGAGCGAGCTGCCGATTCTTGAGCAGATCGCCCACAAGCTGGGGCTGCCCCAGCTGGAGGAACAACGCTGGGCGCGTCACCCGCTCGTGTATCTGATGGAGGCCGCCGACGACATCTGCTATGCGTTGATCGACCTGGAAGACGGCCTGGAAATGGAGTTGCTGGAGTACGCCGAAGTCGAGTCACTGCTACTGGACCTGGTCGGCGATGACCTGCCACAAACCTATCGCCAACTGGGGCCAATGGACTCGCGCCGCCGTAAGCTGGCGATCCTGCGCGGCAAAGCCATCGAGCACCTGACCAACGCAGCGGCGCAGGCGTTTGTCGAACAACAGGACGCCCTGTTGGCCGGCACGCTGCCGGGGGATCTGGTGGAGCACATGCACGGCCCGGCAAAGCGCTGCGTGCTGGATGCCAAGGACATGGCGCGCAAGAAAATCTTCCAGGACAAACGCAAGACGTTGCATGAAATCGGGGCCTACACCACCCTGGAAATCCTGCTGAACGCTTTCTGCGGCGCGGCCCTTGAACAACATGGCGGGCGCACCCCGTCATTCAAGAACCGGCGCATTCTCGACCTGCTAGGCAATAGCGCGCCAGACCCCGCCTGGTCACTGCACGCCTCGTTCCTGCGGATGATCGACTTCATCGCCGGTATGACCGACAGCTACGCCACCGAAATGGCACGGGAAATGACCGGGCGCTCCGGCCCCCAATAACGACTTCATCAAGCAGCCTGTTCCCTGAAGCGAATTGCCCTACGACGGGAACAGAGCGGCCTGATCGAATTCGTACAGGCACCCGAAGAATAATCACGCGCGCTCCCAACGGACCCGCCGAGTCATTCCTACCGCCCCCATCGACGCTTGCCTTACTGTGTGCTCTTTATGCCCAGCTATTCTCTTCGTATTCTTTTGGTGGAGGATCACCCCTTTCAACTCCTGGCCACCCAGTGCCTGCTCAAAAGCTTCGGCTTCGACCAACTGACCGCGGTGGAAAACGCCGAGCAGGCCATACGCGCGATGAGCCAGTCCGAACACCCTTTCGACCTGATGTTATGCGACCAATGCCTGCCAGACCTGCCCGGGCTTGAACTGGTGGAAATCGCCAGCCGCCGGCGCTTCATCAGCAGCGCCATCCTGTTGAGCGGCTTACCTACGCCAGAACTGGTCAACCTGACGACACAAGCCGCGCAACGAAGTCTCCCCCTCCTTGGCTATTTGCCAAAACCGTTGAACAAAGATGATCTTGAAAAATTAATCGGCTTAACTTTCGACCCCCTCATGTAGGATTTTAAACATCCCTTTCAACGAAAAGCGATACGAGGCCCGCCGTAAATTCCCCAGCCTTGCGTCTTGTCATGATCGGCCTCGAAACGCTCACATGCCTTGTCACGATTACCTAACAACTTGTAGGTCTATACCTTTTTAAATGTAGGAACTTTCCTGTTCTGCATCTACTCCTTGCGAGCTTCATACTGCGCACTCACCTTCTGAGCTAATGTGCCCGCTTTATCTGCACCTGCATGGAATGTGACTATGAACTCAGTTTTTATTATCGACGACCATCCCGTTATCCGGCTTGCCATTCGAATGTTGCTGGAACATGAAGGTTACAAAGTCGTCGGCGAAACAGATAACGGGTGCGATGCCATACAGATGGTGCGTGAATGCCTCCCAGATCTGGTGATTCTCGACATCAGCATCCCGAAACTTGACGGCCTTGAGGTGCTCTGCCGGTTCAACGCCATGAACACCTCGATGAAAACCCTGGTCCTCACGGCTCAATGCCCGACGTTGTTTGCCACGCGGTGCATGCGCTCGGGGGCAGAGGGGTATGTGTGCAAGGAGGGTGACCTGAGCGAGTTGCTGAGCGCCATCCGCGCGGTGCTGTCCGGCTACAACTACTTCCCCAGCCAGGCCTTGAATGGCCCCGGAACGGAAGGCATGGATGCTCAAGAGCTGGAACTGTTCAAGACCGTCAACGACCGGGAGCTAATGGTCCTGCAACTGTTTGCACAAGGCCGCACTAACAAGGAAATCGCCAAAGGTATGTTCTTGAGTAACAAGACCGTCAGTACTTATAAGAAAAGATTAATGCAAAAACTCCAAGCCAAATCCTTGGTCGACCTCATCGAGATGGCAAAACGAAACGCGCTAGTGTGAGAAAGCGGATGCCCAGGCGTATAAAGGACTATCTGATTATATTAAGTGCCGGTTTGTACTTCAGCACAACTGTGCTGGCGGAGCACCAAACCAGCCCGGAACGCTTCACCCTCTTGAGTCGTGCGGGAGCTGTACAACTGGACACTCATTTTGACAAGGCCCAGCGCCAGTGGCTGCATAACAAACGTGAACTAACGCTGGGTACATCCAGCCCTGACTACCCACCCTTTGACCTCACTTCCAGCGGCCATGATTATGAAGGCCTTACCGCCGATTACGCGGGATTGCTGGCCAAGGCACTCTCCCTGCCCATCACTGTGATGCGCTACCCGTCCCGGGCGGCTGCCATTCGCGCCCTGGAAGCCGGGGAAATTGACTTGCTGGGCTCCTCCAATGGCTTTGAGGCTGCGACGCCGAATCTGATCCTCTCCGAACCCTATGCGGTAGACCAGCCAGTCCTGGTCACACGCGAGGGAGAAACCCGCAGCCT
Organism: Pseudomonas sp. AM4(2022); assembly: GCF_036346515.1. Taxonomy (NCBI): domain Bacteria; kingdom Pseudomonadati; phylum Pseudomonadota; class Gammaproteobacteria; order Pseudomonadales; family Pseudomonadaceae; genus Pseudomonas; species Pseudomonas sp. AM4(2022). The sequence continues at coordinate 50,543 of NZ_JAOTNW010000027.1, read as the reverse complement.
CAGTGAAGGCCTCGACGGGCTGCGCCTGAGCCTTGTCTATCACTACCTGCCGCTCAATGAGGTGGAAAAGCTGTACCCCAAGGCGATCATCCGCGCCTACCCCTCTTATCAGAATGCCTTGAATGCGGTGGCCTTCGACCAGGCGGATGTGTTTCTCGGTGACACCATTTCCACCCATTACATGATCAACAAGGGCTACCTCAAAAACATTCGCATGGCCAACTTCGGCAAGCATGAAGCTTATGGTTTCAGCTTTGCCACGCGTCAGGACAACCGGATGCTCTTGAGCATTGTCGATTCAGCGCTGGCTTCGGTGCCCATCAATGAACGAGAGAGCATCGCCAAGCGTTGGAGCGCCGGCAGCGATATCCTGCTGACCGACAAGAAACTGCAACTGACCCAGCGCGAAGAGCGTTGGCTCAAAGACCACCCGGTGGTGACGGTCATCGTCAACGAAACCTTCGCGCCACTGACATTCTTCGATGCGGACGGCAACTTTCGCGGGATCACCGCCGACCTGCTGGAATTGATCCGCCTACGCACCGGCCTGCGTTTTTCGGTACAGCGTGGGCGCGATGTCAACGCGATGATCGACCAGGTCGCGACCCAGAAAGTCGATATGATCGGGGCCATCGTTCCCAGCAACGAACGAGACTCACAACTTAATTTCAGCCGCCCTTACCTCGAAAACTCCTATGTGCTGTTGACGCGCAAAGAGCCAGGAGCGCCATCGAACATGGAGCAAATGGCCGGAAAACGCCTGGCGATAACCCAGGGTAACCCCTTGGCCGCAACCTTGAGCAAGGACTTTCCTGAGATTCACCTGGTGGAAACCAATGATACATTCAGAGCATCCGAGCTGCTCGCACAGGGACAAGTGGATGGGGCCGTGAACACCCTGGTGATCGCCAACTACTTCCTGTCTTCCCAGGTTTTCCAGGACCGCTTGCAAATCAGCGCCAGCATTGGCACCACCCCCGCAACGTTCACTCTGGCCACCTCGCGCCAAGCCACGGAATTGAGCTCGATCCTCGACAAGGCCCTGCTCAGCATTGCCCCGGATGAAATGGGCGTGATCAACAGCCGCTGGCGTGGCTACACTGCCGCGTCCGACAGTTACTGGCGAAACTACCATCAGTTGATCGCGCGCATCATCATCGGCACCGGCCTGTTGCTGTTGATTTCCTTGGCCTGGAACGCCTACATGCGGCGCCAGATCAAGCATCGAAAAATGGCCGAACGCGCCCTCAACGATCAGTTCGAGTTCATGCGCGCGCTGGTCAATGAGACGCCGCATCCGATCTACGTGCGCGACCGCAATGGCCTGCTGCAGACCTGCAACGACAGCTACCTGCAGGTGTTCGACGTCAAGCGCGAAGACGTGATCGGCAAAGGCGTGACCCAGATGAGCATGGCCCTGGAGTCGGAGGCAGCCCAGTACCATGCTGATTATCTGCGCGTGGTGGCCGAGGGCAACCCGCTGATCCTCGATCGCAGCCTGCATATCCACGACAGGAAACTGACCATCTACCACTGGATCCTGCCCTACCGCGACTCCACGGGTGAAGTCCAGGGCATCATCGGTGGCTGGATCGATATCAGTGACCGACGCCAGCTATTCGATGAACTACGCGCCGCCAAGGAGCGTGCCGACGAGGCCAACCGCGCCAAGAGCACGTTCCTGGCCACCATGAGCCACGAGATTCGCACCCCGATGAACGCCGTGATCGGCATGCTCGAACTGACGCTCAAGCGCGCCGACCAAGGGCACCTTGACCGTCCGGCAATCGAAGTGGCGTACAACTCGGCCAGAGACCTGCTGGAGCTGATCGGTGACATCCTCGACATCGCGCGTATCGAGTCGGGCCGCCTCAGCCTGGCGCCGGAGCGCGTGAACCTGCGGGAGGTCATTGAATCTGTGGTGCGCGTGTTCGATGGTCTCGCACGGCAAAAAACCCTCAGCCTGCTGCTGGAGTTCAAGCCCGACCTGAACGATATCGAGGTGCTGATAGACCCGCTGCGCTTCAAGCAGGTGCTCTCGAACCTTGTGAGCAACGCGATCAAGTTCACCGAACAGGGACAGGTCAAGATCAAGGTTGAACTGCAGCCTACCCAGGCACCGGAGCAGATCGAGCTGAAACTGGTGGTGGAAGACACCGGCATCGGCATCAGCCGGGAGGACCAACTGCGCCTGTTCGAACCCTTTGCGCAAGCAGACAATTCCGGGCAACTGGCCCGCAGTGGTGCGGGCCTGGGGCTGGTGATCTGCCGCAGCCTGTGCGCGATGATGGGCGGCCAACTGAGCCTAAGCAGCGTGCCCATGGTGGGCACCCAGGTGCACGTCAACCTGAGCATGCCCCGCTTGCAAGCGGTCCGGCCGGTAGGTGACCACACGCCGCAAAAGCCGGCTACCGCGCTGGTGCTTAACGTACTGGTGGTCGACGATCACCCGGCGAACCGCCTGCTGATGTGCCAGCAGCTGGGCTACCTGGGCCATAAATTCACCGCTGCCGAGCACGGTGCGGCGGGGTTCCAGGCTTGGCGTAAAGAGCATTTCGACCTGGTGATTGCCGACTGCAACATGCCCATCATGAATGGCTATGAACTGAGTCGCTCAATCCGTGAGTATGAGCAGCGCGAACAATTGGTGCCCTGCGTGGTACTGGGCTTTACCGCCAACGCCCAGCCAGAGGAAAAGCAACGGTGCGTGCAAGCCGGCATGGATGACTGCCTGTTCAAGCCCATCAGCCTTACCGTGTTGGAGCGCCAACTGACACACATCGTCCCTAAACCCGTGCACCCACGGCTGGACCTCGAATGCCTGGAAGCGCTGACCGGCGGTGATCCCCACTTGAGTCGACGCTTGCTGGAGGAACTGCTGAGCAGCAGCCTTCACGACCGCCAGCTGCTTATCGAACTGCTGGATCGACACGCGCAGCCCTCAGACATCATTGAGCAAGCTCACAAGATCAAAGGCGCGGCCCGTATCGTGCAAGCCCACTCATTGGCGGCGCAATGCGAAGCCTTGGAGCAAACCTGCTCTCGCAATGAGGAGTGGGCCGTGATCGAAAGTGGCATCAAGGCCCTGGAACAACTCATGCAGGAATTGGAAAAGATGTTGCAAGTTCAACTGGATGAGCTGCCAGGCCAATAAGCGCAACGGCCGGTAGCCCAAGGAACGAGCAAACGCGCTCCTTGCGCTACCGGCATAAGCACCCGCCGCTTCAGCAGTCGGTCAATCGCAGGAAAATCGCCGCCAACCGCTCGATCCCCACTTGGTCCTGGGGGGTAAACCGGGCCAGCGAGGGGCTGTCGAGGTCCAGGACGCCAATCAATTGACCGTCCTTGACCAAGGGCACCACCAATTCACTGTTCGAAGCGCTGTCACAGGCAATATGGCCTGGGAACGCGTGCACATCCTCCACGCGCTGGGTTTGCCGCGTTGCCGCAGCCGCACCACACACGCCACGACCGAATGGAATGCGCACACAGGCGATCTGCCCCTGAAATGGCCCAAGCACCAGCTCTTCATTGCGATTGAGGTAAAAACCCGCCCAGTTCAAGTCATCCAGCTGGTTGAACAGGAACGCGGAAAACTGCGCACTGTTGGCAATAAAATCGCGCTCATCAGCCAACAGCGACTCCAGTTGCGCGCACAGCATGGCATAGCCATCAAGGCCGCTGCCGGCCTGTTGTAGATCGATCATGGTTGACGTTCCAGCAATTTGAGACCCACCCAGTAGCGGGCGAATTGATAGGCACACCGGCCATTGCGGTTGCCGCGCCCAGTGGCCCAGCGTACCGCGAGGACATCAAGCTGTTCATCGCGCTGCCACTGCAAGCCGGCCTTGCTGGCCAACTCGCCGATCCAGTGCTCCACCACATCCAGGAAATGCTCCTGGCTAAACGGGTAGAAAGACAGCCACAAACCAAAACGATCCGACAAGGCAATCTTGTCTTCAACCGCCTCGCTGGGGTGCAACTCGCCATCCACGCGTTTCCAGTTGTCATTGTCGCTCTGGTTTTCCGGCACCAGGTGGCGGCGGTTGGACGTGGCATACAGCAGCACGTTTTCCGGCGCCTGTTCCAGGGAGCCATCGAGCACGCTTTTGAGCACGCGATAGTCGCCTTCACCGGCTTCGAACGACAGATCATCACAAAACAAAATAAAGCGTTGTGGTAGCTTGATCAGTTGCTCGACCACCCGCGGCAGGTCCGCCAGGTGGTCACGCTCGATCTCGATCAAGCGCAGGCCCGCCTTGGCGTGCTGGGCGAGCAAGGCACGCACCATGGAAGACTTGCCGGTGCCACGCGAACCCCACAACAGCGCATGGTTGGCGGGCAAACCGTCGAGGAACTGTTGGGTGTTGCGCGCCAGTTGCTCACGTTGCTTGTCGACACCGATCAGGTCCGACAGGCGCATGTCCAGACTCACCTCCAGCGGCAATAGAAAACCACTGCGGCCTTCGCGCTGCCAACGGGCGGCGAGGCATTGGTTCCAGTCGATCGCTTGGCGCGGTGCGGGTAACAGCGGTTCCAGGCGAGCCAGCACCGCATCGGCACGCTCAAGAAAGGCATTCAATCGAGAATCCACAGCTATTCCTCTGGCAAGTTCTTGCAAAAGATGGCGTATTGGCAACCCTGCGGCACACTGCATGGGCTGCATCAAACAAACGATTCATGCCGGGCAAGCCAAAGCTTGTGGATGTTCAGCTATGCTTGCCGGGCGAAGGGAAACGCTAAGTGGTTCAACACTCGATGGATATCAAGTTCGCCCACCGCTTGTCTTATAAACAAGCCAGATTGACTGTGCTGGTCGGTTTCGTGTTGGGAACCTTGCTCAGCCTGATCCAAATCGGTATTGATTATGCCAGTGAAGACGCATCCATCAACCGTGAAATACGCTCACTGATTGAAATCAGCCATAACCCGGCGTCACGCATCGCCTACAACATCGATGCCGAACTCGCCCAGGAACTGACCCTGGGCCTGCTGCACTCCCCTGCCATCATCCGCGCGCAGTTGATCGACAACAACGGCGTGGTGCTGGCCGACGTCAATCGCCCGCGCAAAGAAAGCAACTATCGGCCCGTCAGCGATTTTCTGTTTGGGGCCAATCGCCAGTTCGAAGACCGGCTGTTTCTCAGCCATATGCCCAACGACTCCCTGGGTGTGCTACGCCTGGACGTCGATACCTATGCCTTTGGCAGCCGTTTCCTGCATCGCGCCGAGATCACGCTGCTCAACGGCTTCGCCCGCAGCCTGCTGCTCACCGGGATTCTGCTGGGCCTGTTCTACGTGATGCTCACCCAACCGCTGGTGCGCATTATTCGAGAACTGAGCACACGCAAACAGGCGCGGCTGGACTGCCCTGCGGGGCATGAGCACGATGAAATCGGCGTGCTGGTCAACGTCGCCAACCAGCAATTTGAAAACATGGAAACCGAGATCCAGCAACGGCGCCACGCCGAAGACCGCCTCACGGAGTACCTGGGGCAACTGGAAAATATCGTTTCGGCGCGCACCCTTGAACTCAAGGCCAGCAACCAACGCTTGAGCCAGTCCAACGATGAACTGGAGGCGGCGAAAATGACGGCGTTGGGCATGGCCCAGGCGCGGGCGGCATTCCTGGCCAATATGAGCCATGAAATCCGCACGCCACTCAATGGGCTGCTGGGCATGATTGCCCTGTCACTGGACAGCCCGCTGACCGCCGAACAGCGCCAGCAACTGTCCATTGCCCATGACTCAGGTAAAGTGCTGGTGGAGTTACTCAACGATATCCTCGACCTGTCCAAATTCGACGCAGGGCAACTGGAGCTGGAGCATATCCCGTTCGACCTGGGCTCCCTGGTGGAGGACACCGCCAACCTGCTGTCGCAAAACGCTGCACCGAGTGTGGAGCTGACCTGCCTGGTCGACCCGCAATTTCCCGCCCAGGTGATCGGCGACCCAACCCGTGTGCGGCAAATCGTCAGCAACTTGCTCTCCAATGCCTTGAAGTTCACCCGCTTTGGCCGCGTCGACGTGCGCCTGCGCGCCTCGGCAGGCCGGGTCAGCATCGAAGTGTGCGACACCGGCATTGGCATCGCCCAGGAAGCCCAGGTGAAAATTTTCCAACCGTTCACCCAGGCCGGCGCTGGCATCACCCGCCAGTTTGGTGGAACGGGATTAGGCCTGGCGTTGACCCATAACCTGTGCGAAGCGATGCAAGGTCGCTTGAGTATCAGCTCGGAGGTGGGCTTTGGCAGCCAGTTCTGCGCCGACCTCCCACTGCCTGCGCATTTGCCTGCCACACGCTATGCGCCGCTCACCGGCGAGGTGGTCGCCATCACCAACGCCGGCGGCGGGCTGACGGAGCTGCTCACCACCCTGCTGCCCTCTTGGGGGCTGACGCCGCGCTGCTATTCCCAGGACGATGATCTGAGCGGGCTGGCGCCGGACCTGTTGATCACCGACTGCCCTGAATGCCTGTTCCGCTTGCGCCCGGGCATCAGCGCGCCGATTCTGCTGGTCACCGCCTACGGCAACTTTTTGCCCAGCGCTGAAGTCGCGGCCCTGGCGCCGCTGCAGCAACAAGCCCGCCCGTTGAGCCGCAACGCGCTGTACCAGATCCTGCAACGCAACCTGCGCAGCGACGCGCAACTGGTCCTCGATCCGGTGCAGATAGAAGCCGCACCGCTTGCGCACCGCGCGCGCATCCTGCTGGTGGAGGACAACGCGGTCAACCAACTGGTGGCCAAGCGCATGCTCAGCAAGCTCGGGTGCGAGGTGATCGTCGCGGCCCACGGTGGCGAAGCCCTCAAGCTGCTGGAGGATCAGCGCTTCGATATGGTGCTGATGGACTGCAACATGCCCGTGATGGATGGGTATGAGGCCAGCCGACAAATTCGCCGCAGCGGGCGGTGGCCGGACTTGCCCATCGTGGCCTTGACCGCCAACGCGATGGCCGAAGAACGCGAGCGTTGCCGGGCCGCGGGAATGAACGATTACCTGGCCAAGCCGTTTCGCCGGGAAGAACTCAACGCCTTGCTGGAACTGTGGGTACCGAAGACCACCAGCCTCTGAGGGGTACCCGCAATGCTTATTTGAGCAGGGCTTCGATCTCCTGGGTCAAGTCCTGGGGCTTGGTGGTTGGCGCAAAGCGCTTGACCTGCTGGCCATCACGGCCGATGAGGAACTTGGTGAAGTTCCACTTGATGTTCTTGGAACCCAGTAGCCCCGGGGCCTGTTTTTTCAACTGCACGAACAACGGGTGGGCATCACTGCCATTGACGTCGATTTTCTTGAACAGCGGAAAACTGACGCCGAAGTTCAGCTCGCAGAACTCGGATATCGCGCCTTCGTTGCCCGGTTCCTGCTTGCCGAACTGGTTGCAGGGAAAGCCGAGCACCACTAGGCCCTGGTCCTTGTATTGCTGCCAAAGCTGCTCGAGGCCCTTGTACTGCGGGGTGAAGCCGCATTTGCTGGCGGTGTTGACCACCAAAATGGCCTTGCCGGCAAAATCGGCCAAGGTCTTTTGTTCACCCTTGATGGTGGTGCAAGGGATGCTCAGCAGGGAGTCGCTCATGGCAATGCCTCAATTCAGGGAAAGAAGAGCCTTATTTGTAGGAGCGAGCTTGCTCGCGAAAAACTATCAGGCGCCGCGTTCATTCAGGAAACCCGCGTTATCGTTGACGTTTTTCGCGAGCAAGCTCGCTCCTACAGGAACTATGCAAGCCTAGCGCGGCACCAGCTCCAGGCATACCGAGTTGATGCAGTAGCGCAGGCCCGTCGGCGCAGGGCCGTCCGGGAACACATGCCCCAGGTGTGCGTCACACTTGGCACAGGTGACTTCGGTACGAATCATGCCGTGGCTGACATCGCGGATCTCGACCATCGCGCTGTCGGCAATCGGCTCATAGAAGCTGGGCCAGCCGCAGCCGGAATCAAACTTGGCCCTGGAATCGAACAGCGGCTCGTTGCAGCAGATGCAGTGGTACACGCCGTCGGTCGTGGTGGCGTTGTACTTGCCGCTGAACGGTCGCTCGGTACCCTTGAGACGGCACACGTTGTACTGCTCCGGATCGAGCATCGCCTTCCATTCATCTACAGTTTTCTGCAACTTGTCCATCGGTACACCTCGGCAACTGAAAAACCCTGATCTGTGTCTTTTCCATGGATCAGGCGGCACGTATGATTGCGCCTCTTCAAAACGCCAGTCTGGCACCCGCGCCATCGGCATTCAAACGTATTTATGGGTGCGGGCTGTGCAGGCTTCACCCTACGGTAGTGCCTACGCCGTCGGGATCGTTCATTTTCAGGATCACATCGCCATGCAGGTCAGCAAATCGAACAAGCTCGCCAACGTCTGCTATGACATTCGCGGCCCGGTGCTCAAGCACGCCAAACGCCTGGAAGAGGAAGGCCATCGCATCCTCAAGCTGAACATTGGCAACCCGGCACCGTTTGGTTTCGAAGCGCCGGATGAAATCCTCCAGGATGTGATCCGCAACCTGCCGACCGCCCAGGGCTACAGCGATTCCAAAGGCCTGTTCAGCGCGCGCAAGGCGGTGATGCAGTACTACCAGCAGAAGCAGGTCGAAGGTGTCGGCATCGAGGACATCTACCTGGGCAACGGTGTGTCCGAGCTGATCGTGATGTCTATGCAGGCGTTGCTCAACAACGGCGATGAAGTCCTGGTGCCAGCACCGGATTACCCGCTGTGGACCGCCGCCGTGACCCTGGCGGGCGGCCACCCGGTGCATTACCTGTGTGATGAGGGCGCCGACTGGTTCCCGGACCTGGCCGACATCAAGGCCAAGATCACTCCCAATACCAAGGCCCTGGTGATCATCAACCCGAACAACCCCACCGGCGCCGTGTACTCCAGGGAAGTGTTGCTGGGCATGCTGGAACTGGCGCGCCAGCACAACCTGGTGGTGTTCTCCGACGAGATCTACGACAAGATCCTCTACGATGACGCCGTGCATATCTGCACCGCCTCCCTGGCTCCGGACCTGCTGTGCCTGACCTTCAATGGCCTGTCCAAGTCCTACCGCGTGGCGGGCTTCCGCTCCGGCTGGATCGCCATCTCCGGGCCCAAGCACAATGCGCAAAGCTACATTGAAGGCATCGACATGCTGGCCAACATGCGCCTGTGCGCCAACGTACCGAGCCAGCACGCGATCCAGACCGCCCTCGGCGGGTACCAGAGCATCAATGACCTGGTCTTGCCTCAAGGCCGCCTGCTGGAGCAGCGTAACCGCACCTGGGAGTTGCTCAACGCTATCCCGGGTGTGAGCTGTGTGAAGCCCATGGGTGCGCTCTATGCGTTCCCGCGGATCGACCCGAAAGTCTGCCCGATCCTCAACGATGAGAAGTTCGTGCTCGACCTGCTGCTGTCGGAAAAGCTGCTGGTCGTGCAAGGTACCGCCTTCAACTGGCCGTGGCCGGATCACTTTCGCGTAGTGACCTTGCCACGCGTGGATGACCTGGAAATGGCCATTGGTCGCATCGGCAACTTCCTGAAGTCCTATCGCCAGTAAGGCCATTGACGCTGTACGACTCACTTGGGGTCGTACAGCGATTATCTGGCAACACTTCTGCGTCACTTACTTGCGGTTGTACTTCATTTAGCCTCTGCCGATGACGTACCCCCTATAATCACGGGGCGGCGAGGTAGCATCGGGTTGATCAAGGCTGACAATACAGGTCGGAAAATCCCTTCAAGGCCCTACGCCCGAGGCGTAGGACACAGTTTGAAATAGTCCCCCGGTTGAATCACCCCATGCTGCACCTTATATACCCCGCAGTGAGCGACATATTAAGCATGAGGAGAATTCTACAACCATGATGCGCATCCTGCTGTTCTTGGCCACTAACCTGGCGGTCGTACTGATTGCCAGCGTCACCCTGAGCCTTTTTGGCTTCAACGGGTTCATGGCGGCCAATGGGGTTGATCTGAACCTCAATCAGCTGCTTATTTTCTGTGCGGTCTTTGGTTTTGCCGGTTCGCTGTTCTCGCTGTTCATCTCCAAGTGGATGGCGAAGATGAGCACCAGCACCCAGATCATCACTCAACCCCGCACTCGCCATGAACAATGGCTGATGCAAACCGTGGAGCAGTTGTCTCAAGAAGCCGGCATCAAAATGCCCGAAGTGGGGATCTTTCCGGCTTACGAGGCTAACGCCTTTGCGACCGGCTGGAACAAGAACGACGCGCTGGTGGCCGTGAGCCAGGGCCTGCTGGAGCGGTTCTCGCCCGACGAAGTCAAGGCGGTGCTGGCCCACGAGATCGGTCACGTGGCCAACGGCGACATGGTCACCCTGGCGCTGGTACAGGGCGTGGTGAACACCTTCGTGATGTTCTTCGCGCGGATCATCGGCAACTTCGTCGACAAGGTCATCTTCAAGAACGAAGAAGGCCGCGGCATTGCCTACTTCGTGGCGACCATTTTCGCCGAGTTGGTCCTGGGCTTCCTGGCCAGCGCCATCGTGATGTGGTTCTCGCGCAAACGCGAGTTCCGCGCCGACGAGGCCGGCGCACGCCTGGCGGGCACCAGCGCCATGATCGGCGCACTGCAACGCTTGCGCTCCGAACAGGGCCTGCCGGTACATATGCCCGACAGCCTGACCGCGTTCGGCATCAACGGTGGCATCAAGCAGGGCCTGGCTCGCCTGTTCATGAGCCACCCGCCGCTGGAAGAGCGGATTGACGCATTGCGTCGCCGCGGCTGATAGCCGGATGACTCGACAAGGGGCGATGTGATCGCCCCTTTTTTGTGCCCGCTGATTTCACCGCTCTCTGTAGGAGCGAGCTTGCTCGCGAAAAACTCGCAGGCGCCGCGTTCATTCAGCAAGCACGCGTCATCGTTGACGTCTTTCGCGAGCAAGAACTAGGCGTCCCTCGCTCCTACAAAAGAAAAAGCCCTTTTAGCGCCTGGCCAGCCGATAAGCACGCTCTTCAAGGCGAGTAACACCGTCCTGCACGAACTTCCAGCTCTCCCCCAGGATGTCCCGCTCCTCCAGCGGCTCCAACGCCCAATGCGGTCCCAGCAGCACCTGCACTTCCTCGTCCGAAACAGCAAAGGGTGGGCCGGCCTTCTGCGCCTGGTCGTAATCGAGAGTAATCAGCAACCCCTGGCAGCCTGACGGCAGCAAGGCATTCAGGTGCTCGGCGTATTGCGCACGCATCAGCGGCGGCAATGCGATCAACGCGGCGCGATCATATACGCCGCGGCAACCGACCAGCGCCTGCGCATCCAGGCTGAAGAAATCGCCACACCACAGTTCGATCAGGCCCGCCTGGTAGACCTTGAAGGCGCCCTTATGACTGACGTGCGGCACCAGCCCCTGCTCGCTGAAGAACGCCTCAACCGCCTGCTCCGACAGCTCCACGCCCATTACCGGGTACCCCTGGCTCTCGAGCCATACCAAGTCCAGGCTTTTGCCACACAACGGCACCAGCACCTTTGCCCCCTCGGGCAACCCCAACACGGGCCAGTGCCGTTGCAAGTAGGGATTGACCTCGCGCTGATGGAAACCGATCTGATTGCTCGCCCAGCGGTCCTGCCAAAATTCAGGCTGCATGAATCACTCCGAAAATTCGATCAAAAGGCGCTAAAACTTATATTAGATTTAGATCAATGATCTGATTGAAGATGGCTTTATCTTAACCCTCAGGACCCGCTCATGCTCCCCAGCCTGTTTATCTCCCATGGCTCGCCCATGCTGGCCTTGCAACCCGGCGCCAGTGGTCCCGCGCTACAGCGCCTGGCTGCCGAGCTACCACGCCCCAAAGCCATTGTAGTGGTGTCGGCGCATTGGGAAAGCCCGGAACTGCTGGTCAGCGGCGGTGCTGCACCCGAAACCTGGCACGACTTCGGCGGCTTCCCTCGCGAGCTGTTTGCGGTGCAATACCCAGCGCCGGGTGACCCACACCTGGCCAGTGAGATCGTCGAGCTGCTGCACGCCGACGGTCTGGCTGCACGTATTGACGAGCAACGCCCCTTCGACCACGGCACTTGGGTCCCGCTGTCGCTGATGTACCCAGCAGCGGACATCCCAGTGGTGCAAGTCTCGCTGCCCAGCCGCCTGGGGCCCGCCCTGCAAACCCGCGTGGGGCATGCGCTCGCCAGCCTGCGCGAACAGGGTGTGCTGCTGATTGGTTCCGGCAGCATCACCCATAACCTGGGCGAACTGGACTGGCGCGCAGGGCCGGAAACGATCACACCGTGGGCGCTGGAGTTTCGCGACTGGGTGGTCGACAAACTGGCGACCAATGACGACGCCGCCTTGCATGACTATCGACGCCAGGCGCCACATGCCGTGCGCAGCCATCCCAGCGATGAGCATTTGCTGCCGCTGTACTTTGCGCGGGGTGCGGGCGCAGATTTCAGCGTAGCGCACCAGGGCTTCACACTGGGCGCCCTAGGCATGGATATCTATCGCTTTGGCTGACACCGTTATACCTGTGGGAGCTGGCTTGCCTGCTCCCACAGCTGATCGCATCGGAAACTAAAACATCAGGCAAAAAAAATCCCCGAACCAGTCGGGGATTTTTTATGTGCGATCAATCAGCCCAAGGGCGGATCAATCTTCGCGGTAGCGACGCAGCTTGAGCTGCTTACCGGCAACGCGAGTGTCTTTGAGCTTGGCCAGCAGTTTTTCCAGGCCGTCTTCCGGCAGCTCCACCAGGGAGAAGCTGTCACGCACCTGGATGCGACCGATAGCTTCACGTGCCAGGCCACCCTCGTTGAGGATAGCGCCCAGCAGGTTCTTGGCAGCGATACCATCACGCGCACCCAGCGCGGTACGGCAACGAGCACGGCCTTCAGCCAATGGCACTGGAGCGCGACGCTCGCGGTCACCACGGTCTGGACGGTCACCGGAACGCTCTGGACGATCACCGCGTGGCGCGCTGTTCGGAACCAGTGGACGTTCTTTTTCGATGGCTGCCAGGGTCAGGGCCTGACCATTGGTAGCTTTGCGCAGCAGAGCTGCAGCCAGGGCACGCGGGGTGCAACCGATATCGGCGGTCAGGCGGTCCAGCAGGTCGCCGTGGGTCGATTCAGCGTCAGCCACCAGTGGCGCCAGGCTGTTGGTCAGTTTCTTGATGCGTGCATCGAGAACGGCCTGGGCATCCGGCAGGCGGACTTCGGCAACTTTCTGGCCGGTAACACGCTCGATCACTTGCAGCATGCGGCGCTCACGCGGAGTCACCAGCAGCAATGCACGACCTTCGCGACCGGCACGGCCGGTACGGCCGATACGGTGAACGTAGGACTCTGGATCGTAAGGCATGTCAACGTTGAACACGTGGGTGATACGTGGAACGTCGAGGCCACGGGCGGCAACGTCGGTCGCCACAACGATGTCCAGACGGCCATCCTTGAGGGAGTCGATCACGCGCTCACGCTGGTTCTGGGCAATGTCACCGTTCAGCGCAGCGGCTTTGTAGCCTTTGGCTTCCAGGGCGCTGGCCAGGTCCAGGGTCGCTTGCTTGGTGCGCACGAACATGATCAGGGCGTCGAAGTCTTCGACTTCCAGCAGGCTCAATACAGCCGAGGTCTTCTGGTCAGCGTGAACCAACAGGTGAGCCTGTTCGATCGCGGTAACGGTCTGGGTCTTGGTCTGGATCTTCACGTGCTCCGGATCGCGCAGGTGGCGTTCGGCAATGGCACGGATGGACTGCGGCAGGGTAGCCGAAAACAACACGGTCTGACGGGTCGCGGGCAGTGCCTTGAAGATGACTTCCAGGTCATCCATGAAGCCCAGCTTCAACATTTCGTCAGCTTCGTCCAGAACCAGGTGGTTCACGGTCGACAGGACTTTTTCGTCACGACGCAGGTGGTCGCACAGACGGCCCGGAGTGGCGACAACGATCTGTGCGCCATTACGGATTGCCTTGAGTTGTGGGCCCATAGGCGCGCCGCCGTAAACGGCCACAACAGTTACACCCGGCATTTGCTTGGCGTAGGTTTCAAAGGCGGTTGCTACTTGCAGCGCCAACTCACGGGTTGGCGCCAGGATCAGGGCTTGCGGCTCGCGCTTGGCAGGATCGATGCAGTGCAGAATAGGCAGGGCGAACGCGGCGGTTTTACCGGTACCGGTTTGCGCCTGGCCAATCATGTCCTTACCGGCCATGATGATCGGGATCGATTGCTGCTGAATCGCCGAAGGTTCTTCGTAGCCGGTCGCTGCGACGGCTGCAAGAATATTCGGGTTAAGATTAAAAGCGGCGAAGCCGCCGGTTTCCTGGGTCATGGGTCTGCCTCTAAGTGCATCCGCAAAGACCCATGCTCCAAAGCTGCGCATGCCGTGTTGAGACTCAAGAGTCGCCCTGGCTGCTTTGTCGGCGGGGATTTGCGAAAACGAATGAATGAAAAAGATTCGTCAAGGAAGAGTCCGCTGTGCGGACGTGCAGCCGAAGCTGACTTCGGGGAATTGCGCTACCTAAACGCGGCCCGGTTAAAGGCCGGCGCGCACTATACCGGAAATAGCTGAAAAAGGGAGCTTTTTTTATCGCCAGGCACCGATAAACCGCGCTGCGTCACGCGCTTTGCAGATCCGTGCGCCAGGGTCTATTTTTCAAAGGCCCGGCCCTGTTGGTCATCAAGCTTAAACGGTTCACCCACCCATTGAGACCCTTTGGTCTGAAACCCTACCCGCGCCCCGAGGGCACACCCCATGAATCAAGCCAGCAGTAGCCGTGTCAGCCGCGCACTTGAGGGTCATGTTCTATTGCTGGGCCTGGACCGTGTGGCCAAGCGCAACGCCTTCGACCTGGATTTGCTCAATGCGCTGAGCCTGGCCTATGGCGAATTTGATCGAAACGATGACGCACGGGTGGCCGTGGTGTTTGCCCATGGCGACCACTTCACGGCCGGGCTGGACCTGGCCAATGTCAGCAGCGTGATGGCGGGTGGCTGGCAACCGCCGCTGGGAGGGTGCGACCCGTGGGGGGTGTTTGCCGGCCCACGCGTGAGCAAGCCGGTGATCGTCGCGGCGCAGGGGTACTGCCTGACCATTGGTATCGAGTTGATGCTGGCGGCGGATATCAACCTCTGCGCCAGCAATACCCGCTTTGCCCAGATGGAGGTGCAACGCGGGATCTTTCCGTTTGGCGGCGCGACATTGCGCTTTCATCAGATTGCCGGCTGGGGCAATGCAATGCGCTGGCTACTCACCGGCGACGAATTCGATGCCCATGAAGCTCTGCGCCTGGGATTGGTGCAGGAAGTAATGGCCAGTGAAGACCTATTGCCCCGCGCCCTTGAATTGGCCAACCGCATTGCGCGCCAGGCGCCGCTGGGTGTGCAGGCCACGTTGATGTCGGCGCGGCTGGCGCGTATGGAGGGTGAGGCCGTCGCAGCCGCCGCGCTGCCGCCTATGGTGGATAAACTGCTCAACAGTGAGGATGCCAAGGAGGGTGTTCGGGCGATGATCGAGAAGCGGCCGGGGGTGTTCAAGGGGATTTGAACGAACTGAATTAGCGGTCGGCAGTGAGGGCCTCTTCGCGGGCAAGCCCGCTCCCACAGTTGAATTGCATTCTCTGTTGAAATGCAATCCCCTGTGGGAGCGGGCTTGCCCGCGAAAGCGTCCGAACTGGCAACTAAGTTGCCGGCCGAATCGCCTTGATCAACGGCTGCAACGAGTACCCCAATCGCGGCGCCAAGGCTTCGGCGCGGACGGACAGGGCATCCAGGTCCAGCACCTGATCCAGCTCCGAAGGCACCAATAGAATCACATTGCCCTCCTTCACCGGCAGCTCCCAGTAATGCCGGTGGTACAACCCACGCAGCAACGCCGCCCCCAACGGCTTGCCATCATCGGTGGCCCACTGGTTGATCACCAGCCAGCCGCCGGGGTTGAGTTTCTTCTGACAGTTTTCCAGGAAGGTCCAGGCCAGATGCCCCACGCCCGGGCCGACATCGGTGTAGAGGTCGACGAAAATCAGATCGGCCGATTCGGCACTGTCGAGCAATTGCAACGCGTCACCAATGCGGATGTACAAGCGCGGGTCGTCATCCAGCCCCAGATATTCGATGGCCAGGCGCGGCACATCAGGGCGCAGCTCAATGGCTTCGACATCTTCCAGCGCCAGGAACTTGAGGCACGCCTGGGTCAACGTGCCCGCGCCCAGACCCAGGAACAACGCACTTTCCGCCTGCTCATGGCACAACGCGCCGATCAGCATCGCGCGGGTGTAGTCGTACTCCAGCCAGCTCGGATCAGCGGTGAACACACAGCTTTGCTCGATGGCGTCGCCAAATTCGAGAAAACGGTAATCGGCCACTTCAAGCACACGGATCATGCCGAATTCATCATGGACTTCGGCCAGCAGGCGCTCGACACGCTCCTCGCTCATCACTACTCCTAAAAGGGTCTACCGCACGACAAAGGCGCGATTGTCGGCCAAGCGGCAGCCACAGGTCACGCACTAATTGCTGCTAACATTGACGCCCCAACATCCACCCACAAACGAGTTCATGATGAGCCAACCCTGGAGCCCCGATAGCTGGCGAGCCCTGCCGATCCAGCAGCAACCCCAATACCCGAACGCTGCACACTTGCTGCAAGTGGAGCAAAGCCTGGCGAGCTACCCGCCTCTGGTATTTGCCGGGGAGGCGCGCGAATTGCGCCGTCAGTTTGCCGAAGTGACCCAGGGCCGCGCATTCTTGCTGCAAGGCGGTGATTGCGCCGAAAGCTTTGCCGAGTTTTCCGCCGCAAAAATACGCGACACCTTCAAGGTGCTGCTGCAGATGGCCATCGTCATGACCTTCGCTGCCGGTTGCCCGGTGGTGAAAGTCGGGCGCATGGCCGGCCAGTTCGCCAAGCCACGTTCGGCCAACGATGAAACCATCGACGGCATCACCCTGCCCGCCTATCGTGGCGATATCGTCAACGGCATCGGCTTCGACGAAAAAAGCCGCGTGCCAGACCCAGACCGCCTGTTGCAGTCCTACCACCAGTCCACCGCCACCCTCAACCTGCTGCGCGCCTTTGCCCAGGGCGGTTTTGCCGACCTGCACCAAGTGCACAAGTGGAACCTGGATTTCATCGCCAACTCCGCCCTCGCTGAAAAGTACAGCCAACTGGCCGACCGCATCGACGAAACCCTGGCCTTCATGCGCGCTTGTGGCATGGACAGCTCTCCACAATTGCGCGAGACCAGCTTCTTCACCGCCCACGAAGCGTTGCTGCTCAACTATGAACAAGCCTTCGTGCGCCGCGACAGCCTGACCAACGACTACTACGACTGCTCGGCGCATATGCTGTGGATCGGCGACCGCACCCGTCAGTTGGACGGCGCCCATGTCGAGTTCCTGCGCGGGGTGAACAACCCGATCGGCGTGAAAGTCGGACCGAGCATGAACCCGGACGACCTGATCCGCCTGATCGACATCCTCAACCCGGATAACGACCCCGGCCGCCTCAACCTCATCGCCCGCATGGGTGCAGGCAAGGTCGGCGACCATCTGCCCAACCTGATCGGCGCCGTGCAGCGCGAGGGCAAGCAAGTGCTGTGGAGTTGCGATCCAATGCACGGCAATACCATCAAGGCCAGCAGTGGCTACAAGACCCGCGACTTTGCGCAGATCCTTGGCGAAGTGAAGGATTTCTTCCAGGTGCACCAGGCAGAAGGCACCTATGCTGGCGGGATCCATATCGAGATGACCGGGCAGAACGTCACCGAATGCATCGGCGGCGCACGGCCGATCACCGAAGATGGCCTGTCAGACCGCTATCACACCCATTGCGACCCCCGGATGAATGCTGATCAGTCGCTGGAGCTGGCGTTTCTGATTGCCGAGACCTTGAAACAGGTCAAACGCTGACGCTTTATCGACTGGGATGACGCCATCGCGGGCAAGCCCGGCTCCCACATTTGAACGCGTTTCTCTGTGGGAGCCGGGCTTGCCCGCGATAGGGCCTTAAAGGATGACATCCCAGTTAAGCATCGCAGCCCTCAATCGGGCAGCACTGGGTCGCTGGCAATTGAGCTGGACCTGTTCCAGCCCTAGCCAGTCGGCCATTTTGCGCAGGTTCAGCGCCAGCGCCAGCATGCCTTCCTCATCCAGCCCCGGCTCTTCCTCATGTACGGCATGCACGGCCAGGCGCCCATGGGCACGCTCGGCCCGCAGGTCGACGCGCGCGGCAATGCGTTCGTTGTGGAGAAACGGCAGTACGTAATAGCCATACACGCGTTTTTCTTGCGGGGTGTAGATCTCCAGCCGATAGCGAAAGTCGAACAGGCGCTCGGTGCGACTGCGCTCCCATATCAGCGAATCGAACGGCGACAACAATGCACTGACCGGCACTGTGCGCGGCAGCTTCGGCGCCGCCGGGCAGTACGCTGGTTGTTTCCAGCCCCGCACCTGGCAAGCCAGCAGTTGCCCATCCTCGACCAGCTCGGCCAAGCGGTTGCGGCTGTCGGCGGGGTCGAGGCGATAATAATCGCGCAGGTCCTTTTCGGTGGCGACACCCAGCGCCGTCGCACTGTGCAACAGCAAGCCGCGCTGCGCTTGATCCTCACTCATGGAAACCTTGAGCCGCTCGGCGGGAATAACGCGCTCGGGCAAATCATACAGCCGCTCAAACCCTCGACGACCGGCAACCGTGACCAAGCCAGCGGCGAACAGCCATTCCAGCGCGTGCTTTTCATCACTCCAGTCCCACCAGGGCCCGGCACGCTCCTCGCGGGTCGACAAGCTACCCGCCCCCAAGGCGCCCTGCTGTTCGACGGTGCGCAACACGCGTTGAATCGTCGCCTGCTGTTCACGGCCAAAACGTGCCATTTGCGCATAAATCCCCCGCCCTTGCCGGGCGCGCTCCATGCGCCAACCCATCAGCGGGTACAGCGCCATGGGCAGCAGCGACGCCTCATGCCCCCAGTATTCGAACAGTGAGCGTCGCCGCCCCTGGCTCCAGGCGGCCTGCTCAAGGATCGACGGGGAATAATGGCCCAAGCGGGAAAACACGGGCAGGTAATGGGAACGCACCAGCGCATTGACCGAGTCGATCTGTAAAACGCCCAGGCGTTCGATCAGGCGGTTGAGGTGCGCGGCCTTTATCTGTGCAGGCGCCTGGCGCCCGGAAAACCCCTGGGCCGCCAGCGCCATGCGTCGAGCTTGCTTGAGTGAAAAACACAGGGCGGCGGGCATGGCAATCTCCATAGAAGCTCGCCCCCTACCCTACTGCATTCTGGCTTATTTTCGCAGCGGGTCTTCCCAGAAATGCCGGTGGCTTTCCTGCGCGACATCGGCGCGGTTGAGCCCGATGTCCTTGAGTGCTTCATCGCTCAAGGTCGCCAGCATCTGGCGCTCCTGATGCAACAACTGCCAACGCGCGAACGTATGAAACAGCCCGGCAAATGGCCATTTATCCGTCGATATGAAACCTTTTTGACCTTTCATCTTCTCGCCCTCCAGTGGGGATGACGACAGTGTGTGCCGGGCATTATGATCAATCCAACGAATGTTTCTTATGCATTACATCTCGGAGATTGATCAATTGTCCGCCTATCCCAGCATCGACACAGACGTGCTGCGCACCTTCGTCGCCATTGCCGACCAGGGCGGTTTCACCCGCGCCGGCGAGCAGGTCAACCGCACTCAATCGGCGGTCAGCATGCAGATGAAACGCCTGGAAGAAGACGTGCTGCAGCGCAAACTGTTCGAGCGCGATGGCCGCCAGGTACGGCTCACGCCCGAAGGCCAGGTGCTGTTGGGTTATGCGCGGCGCATCCTGAAATTGCACAGCGAAGTGTTCAATACCCTGCGCGAGCCGCATATGGTGGGGTTGGTGCGCATTGGCACGCCGGATGACTACGTGATGCGTTTTCTGCCAGGGATCCTCAAGCAGTTTTCCAAAGCCTACCCACTGATCCAGATCGAAATGCACTGCGAAGCATCGACCGTATTGATGCAACGGCGCGACCTGGCGTTGACCGTGATCAGCCGCGAGCCAGGCAATGATCTGGGTGAGTTATTGCGTACCGAACGCATGGTGTGGGCAGCATCACCGTGCTTTTGTGTGGAGGAGCACGATGCCCTGCCCCTGGCGGTGTCCGGCGACGAGTGCCTGTACACTCATTGGGCACGGGCCGCACTGGAGGCGGCCGGGCGAGATTATCGCCTGGCCTATCACAGCTCTAACGGAGCAGCGATCCTGGCAGTGGTCAGTGCGGGCCTGGCGGCGATGGTCAGTATGGAAAGCCTGGTCACCGACGACCTGCGAGTACTCGGCAGCGACGAAGGCTTCCCGCCTTTACCGTCGATGAACCTGCGCTTACTGCGTAACCCGCAGATGACCTCGCCGATCACCGAATGCCTGGCGGACTACATCGTCGAAGGCTTCAAACTTTAAAGGTCAGCATCACCGCGCACACCACCAAAAAGCCACAGAAGAGGCCGCGCAACAGACGTTCCGGCAAGGCATGCGCCACTTTCACGCCCCAACTGATACTCAGCAGGCCCCCCACCGCCAGCGGCAGGCCGATCATCCAGTCCACCTCGTGGTGCCAGGCGTAGGTGACCAGGGTCACACCGGTGCTGGGCAGCGCCAAGGCCAGGGACAAACCCTGGGCGACCACTTGAGTGGTGCCGAACACACTGGTGAGCACGGGTGTGGCGACCACCGCGCCCCCTACCCCAAATAATCCGCCCATGGATCCGGACGCTGCGCCCAACACACCCAGCCAGGGCCAGGAGTAGCGCATCTGCGCCGTGGGCGGCGCGTTGCGGGTGAACATGCGCAATAGGTTGTAGGCCGACAACGCCACCAGGAAAACAATAAAGCCGATGCGCATTGCCCCGGCATCCAGCCCCACCGCCCAGATCGACCCCAGCCACGCAAAGCAGAAGCCCATCACGCCCAGCGGCAAGGCGTGGCGTAATTCGATGCGATTACGCTGGTGATAGCGCCACAGGGCGAGCATCACATTGGGCACTACCATGACCAGCGCGGTGCCTTGGGCAATTTGCTGATCCAGGCCGAACAGCACGCCGAGCACTGGGATAGCAATCAGCCCACCGCCAATACCAAACAGCCCGCCCACCGTACCCAAAGCCGCGCCCAATAGCAGATACATCACTAGATCCAACACCGCTCACACCTCCGAAATCCCAAGATTGGCATGCTACGCAGTCCACTCTGGCGTGGAAACGCACAGCAACGCACAATGGCTGTGCCAATCTCGCACAAGCGCTCGCCTATGAACCCCAATACTCTGACCGATCAACTGAGCCTGTTTCTCGATGTGATGGAAACCGGCAGCTTTTCCGCCGCCGCACGACGTCATCCGCTGACGCCCTCGGCAGTAGCGCGTCGAATCGACAGCCTGGAAGGTTCAGTGGGTAGCCGCCTGTTCCAGCGCAGCACCCACGCGGTAGTGCCTACACCTGCCGGCTTGGCCTTTGCCGAACGCGCGCGGCGGATTGTCAGTGAACTGCAATTGGCGCGGGCCGAAGCGGTATCCCTGAGCCATGCGCCGGAAGGGTTGATCCGGGTAGATGCACCGGCAGCGTTTGGTCGCCGCCACCTGGCGCCGGTGATCGCGGACTTCTTGAACGTGTATCCAGGGCTGGATGTGCACCTGCACTTGATCGACAGCTTTGTCGATATGCAAGGCGCACACCTTGGCAAGGTAGACCTGGTGCTGCGCGCCGGGCATATCGTCGACACTCGTCGGATCGCTACACCCCTGGCGAGCATCGTGCGCATTGCCTGTGCCAGCCCGACCTATCTGAAAACCCGCGGCACACCCACCCATCCTCGGGAACTGAGCGAGCATGACGGCCTCGATTGGGATGGCCTGGCGCCGATGTTCGCCTGGCGCTTTGAACTGGACGGGCGCCGCACGACCTATCGCCCCCGGCGCATCCGCATGAGCGCCAATAACGCCGAGGCGCTGCTTTCGGGCGCACTGGCCGGGCTGGGCATCGCGCACCTGCCGACCTGGTTGGCCAGTGAATATCTGGTGCGTGGAGAACTGTTGCCGCTGTTTTGTGAAAACGGCTTGCCCAGCCCCGAAACCGCCGGCATTTACGCGCTGCGCCTCGAACAACAGCCCAACGCACGTAGCCGATTATTGCTCGAATACCTCAAATCCCGTTTCAGCCCGGTGCCGCCCTGGGATCAGGCATTGCAAAGCGGCCTGGTCTGACCACTTGGATAGAATTATCTGGCGCATTAAAGATTCGCCCGCTAGATTCCAGCACAGACACGTTTTTTCGAGGCACCACAATGAGCAAAAACCCTGACCCCTGCCAATCCCTGCTGCTGGATAACCAGTTGTGCTTCGCCCTGCATTCCACCTCGCTGCTGATGACCAAGGTCTACAAGCCCCTGCTCCAAGCCCTGGGCCTGACTTACCCGCAATACCTGGCCATGATGGTGCTGTGGGAAGAGGATGGATTGACCGTCGGCGAAATCAGCAGCCGCCTGCTGACCGACCCTGGCTCGCTGACGCCGCTGCTCAAGCGTCTGGAAGCTGAGGGCCTGCTCAGCCGCACCCGCAGCCGCGAAGATGAGCGGGTGGTCGTAGTGGAACTGACGGACGCCGGCCGCGCGTTGCGAGGGAAGGCCATGGATGTTCCCCAATGCATCCTCGGCGCCAGCGGGTTGGACATCGAACAACTGCGCACGCTGCAAAACGATCTGCTGGCGCTGAGAGGCAACCTTCAAGACAGCCTGTAATACCGCCCGGAGCCATCACTCCCCCTCTCCAGTTAAACGGCTCAGATTAGTCCTATAGTCCGAGCCGTATTGCTCACGTCATAAAGCACTTTCTTCTTACAACCTAAGCGCGGCAGTCGGAAAAATTCGGCTTTTTAAAATTTAACTTGCGCGCAAAATATTAGCGGAATATATTCGCTACAAATTACTTAGCGCGCAAATATTTTGCGCAAAACAACCGCGAGGAAAGTCCCATGCAAACTCTCTATACCGCCGTAGCCACTGCCACAGGCGGCCGTGATGGCCGTGCTGTTTCCAGCGACAACATCCTTGACGTCAAACTGTCCACCCCGAAGGAATTGGGCGGCGCCGGTGGCCAGGCCACCAACCCTGAACAACTGTTCGCTGCCGGCTACTCGGCCTGCTTTATCGGTGCCCTGAAATTCGTCGCCAGCCAGACCCAACGCAATATCCCGGATGACGTATCAATCACTGCCCATGTAGGCATCGGGCAGATCCCCGGCGGTTTCGGCCTGGACATCGACCTGCACATCAGCCTGCCGGGCCTGGCCCAGGACGATGCGCAAAGCCTGGTCGACGCCGCCCACCAAGTCTGCCCGTACTCCAACGCTACTCGCGGCAACGTTGATGTGCGCCTGCACGTAGCCGTGTAACGACCACTACCACCCCCAGGAGGAAACATGAAAAAGATCGGCAAAATGCTCACCGGCACCCTGCTTGCCCTGTCTATCACCAGCGCCTTCGCCGCTAACGGTGATATCGAGCACAACACCCAGGCCTTCCTGGATGTATTGAATTCGGGTACCGGCAAGCCGCTGGAACAACTGACGCCCCAAGAGGCGCGCGCGGTGCTGACTGGCGCCCAGGCCGGGGTGAAGCTGACCCTGCCCAAGACGGATGTGAGCCAGAAGACCATTCAAGTCGACGGCCAGCCGCTTGACCTGACCATCGTGCGACCGGCCGGGGTCAAGGGCACTTTGCCGGTGTTTATGTTTTTCCACGGGGGCGGCTGGGTGCTAGGGGATTACCCGACCCATGAACGCCTGGTACGTGATCTGGTAGTGGGCTCGGGGGCGGTCGCGGTATTCGTCAACTACACGCCATCACCGGAAGCGCATTACCCAGTGGCGATCAACCAGGCCTACGGTGCAACCAAGTGGGTCGCTGAACACGGCAAGGAGATCAATGTTGATGGCAAACGTCTCGCCGTGGCAGGCAATAGCGTCGGCGGTAATATGGCGGCGGTGGTCAGCCTGATGGCCAAGGATAAGGGCACGCCAGCCATCAAGTTCCAACTTCTACTATGGCCGGTGACGGACGCCAACTTCGACACAGGCTCCTACAACCAGTTTGCCGAGGGGCACTTCCTCACCAAAAACATGATGAAATGGTTCTGGGACAACTACACCACCGATGCCACTCAGCGCGCCGAGATCTATGCTTCACCATTGCGGGCTACAACTGCGCAGCTCAAAGGCTTGCCGCCTGCGCTGGTGCAGACCGCCGAGGCCGACGTGCTGCGTGACGAAGGTGAGGCTTATGCCCGCAAGCTGGATCAGGCAGGTGTACCGGTGACAGCCGTACGCTACAACGGCATGATCCACGACTACGGCTTGCTCAATGTGGTCAGCCAGGTGCCTGCGGTACGTTCGGCCTTACTGCAAGCATCAGATGAGTTGAAACAACACTTGAAGTGATCAAGTAGACGCCCACAAAAAAGCCCGACTCAAGGTCGGGCTTTTTTCGTATCGCCGGGGCCAGAATTACTTCTTGGCGCGACCTTTGTACGAACCACCTTCACGGGTGTCGATCTCGATCAGGTCGTCGATTTCGATGAAATCGGCCACTTGCAGCTCGGTACCGTTGCTCAGCTTGGCAGGCTTCATCACCTTGCCGGAAGTGTCGCCGCGAGCGGAGCCTTCGGTGTAAGCAACCTTACGCACGATGGTGGTCGGCAGCTCTACGGAAACCAGGCGCTCTTCGAAGAAGATAGCTTCGCAGACGTCTTCCATGCCTTCTTCAATGAACGGCAGAACGGCTTCGATATCTTCGGCGTTCAGCTCGTACATGGTGTAGTCAGTGGTGTCCATGAACGTGTAGGTGTCGCCGCTGATGAAGGACAGGGTCGCTTCTTTGCGGTCGAGGATCACATCGTCCAGTTTGTCATCGGCGCTGTAGACGATTTCGGTCTTGTAACCGGTCAGCAGGTTCTTCAGCTTGGTCTTCATGATTGCGCTGTTACGACCAGACTTGGTGAACTCAGCTTTCTGAACCAGCCAAGGGTCGTTTTCGAGACGGATCACTGTACCGGGTTTCAGTTCTTTACCAGTTTTCATTGCGTATATCCGAAATTTGGATGGGATTGACAAAAATCAAGGTGGCGTATCATATCCAACTTTCATAAAACTGTACCAGCGCCGTCGCAAGATCGGCCTGCAAGCCTTGTTCCAGACACCAGTTCTGCGCGTGCTGGCTGACCTCGGGCCAATGTTCCAGCAGCATTTTCCAGGACTGTGCCATATCGCCATCAGCGTTCCAGGCTTGCCAGAGCGTGACGACGGCAGCTTTGGCGGCCGGTGAAAGTGCGGCGGTGTACAGTTCCAGGAAAGCATCGAGCTTGTCCAGGTGGATGTCTTCGTCCTGGCGGTAGATGTGCCACAGCAATGGCCTCCCCGCCCACTGGGCACGCACGAACGAGTCTTCGCCACGTACGGCGTTGAATTCGCAGCACCATAGCAATCGGTCATATTGCTCCTGACGCACGAATGCAATGACCTGAACGGTCAGCGTGCCGCGCACCTGAATGTCTCCCGCCGACAAACTGCTCACCCCCAGCCAGCGTTGCACATCCCCCAGAATGCGCCCTTCCGGCACCAGCAAGTGCGTCCCACGTCCATCGGCTGCCAATACGTTCAGCCAGCCGGCCAACCCGTCATTCTCATAGGCAAACAGCGACATCAAACGCGCGCCGGCCGTCGGAGCAACGCCCAGGCTTTGCAGGAACTGTCGCTGCGCAACATCATCCCGCTGAAATGCCCGGCGTCGCTCCAACAAGCCGGCTTCGCGCAACAGGCCGCCGGTGCCAGGACGAAAACCCGGGAAGAAAAAGTATTTCTGCACACCTTTGTACTTCACCGAAGGCAAGCGATGACAGCCCACCACCCAGTCTTCAGCGCTGAGGTAATCCAGGTTCATCCACAACGGCGCACGCTCACACTCGGCCATGCGGTCCATGTACTCAGGCGGTAGCTGGCACGCGAACGCGGCAATCACCACATCCGCCGGGTGTGCGCCTGGCCATTCGGCCGGCCAGTGACGCACTTGGACGCCCTCTTGCCATTGCTGGCTTACCTGCACATCAATGTCCGGGCACATGCGCTCGAAAGCCCGCAGGTCGTCGACCCACAAGCGCACGTCACAGCCATGCTCCACCACCAACTGCCGGGCCAGGCGCCAGGTCACGCCGATGTCGCCATAGTTGTCGACGACACTGCAAAAAATATCCCAGCGGGCTTTCATTCCGGGCTCCATCGATCAAAGGTTCGATTGTCCGCATAAATGCGTGGATGCAGAAGGCTTGATCGCGATTATTCTGCACGGAGGCTGTGCGACAATCACCGCCATGCCGTCAATGCCTGCCAGGAGGCCCTTATGTCTGACCGTCCGTTATCGCTGTTCAAGCTCTGCATCGCGATTGCCGCAGGCGTGTGGCTAGGGTTTATCGCCATTGCGCTGACCACCTGGCTGGCGTCTCGCTACCTATTCCCCCAGAGCCTGGCGCCGGTGGCACAGGCGGTTCAGCAATTGGGCCAACCGGCGATGGTTGAGCCGCAGCCACCGAACCGCCTGTTCGAACAGTACCAACAGAACCTGCATAAACAGGAACAACAACAGGCTCTGGAACAGGCCCGAAGCAACGCGCGTAACCTGTCCAACCCCAAATGCCAGTTCTGGCTGCAACAAGACCAGAACGCTCCCAATGAAAAGACGCGGGCCAATGTCCTGCAATTCTGCGATTGATGCCAGATACCGCCATGAATAAACACGCCGTGCTCCAGTTGATCCTGGAAAAGCTCACCGTCGACCTCGACATCGTCCAACGCGCCGCGCAGACCGCCTACGAAACCGCGACCCACGAAGAAAACATTGCCGAAAACAAATACGACACCCTCGGCCTGGAGGCTTCGTACCTGGCCACCGGGCAGGCCCGGCGAGTGGAGGAGATCAAGCAATCGCTGGTGCTGTGCCAGCAACTGCAGCTACGTGCGTACGATGATCAACGCGGGATAGAGATAGGCACGCTGGTAGGCTTGGAAGACGAGGACGGTCGTCAGCAATGGCTGTTTCTGGCGCCGGATGCGGCGGGTTTGAAAGTGGATGTGGTCGGGCAACCGGTGACCGTCATCACGCCGCGCTCGCCGTTGGGTAAAGGCCTGTTAGGCAAGCGTATCGATGAAGAGGTGGAGATTCTGGTGGCCGGCGCTCGGCAGCTCTTTACGGTGACCGAGGCCAGATAACCTACAGCCCCTGTAGGAGCGAGCTTGCTCGCGAAGGAATGCAAGGGCGCCGCATACAACCTGGCACCCCGCGTTAACGTTGGCGATCTTCGCGAGCAAGCTCGCTCCTACAAGGTCATCGCGGTCAGTGGACGGGCAGTTCAACGCCGTCGAACAACTCT
The DNA here is from genome assembly GCF_036346515.1 of Pseudomonas sp. AM4(2022). Lineage (NCBI taxonomy): Bacteria > Pseudomonadati > Pseudomonadota > Gammaproteobacteria > Pseudomonadales > Pseudomonadaceae > Pseudomonas > Pseudomonas sp. AM4(2022). The sequence goes on along the minus strand of NZ_JAOTNW010000027.1, from coordinate 23,182 downwards.
TCCAGCTCTTGCTTGTTGTGGCACTGGATCGCCTTGGCCATTACTTCGCGGGTCAGGTGCGGTGCGAATTTCTCGATGAAGTCGCACATGAAGCCGCGCAGGAAGGTACCGCGGCGGAAACCAATCTTGGTCACGCTGGACTCGAACAATTCGCTGGCATCCAGCACCACCAGGTCTTTGTCCAGGTTGGTGTCGACCGCCATCTTGGCGACGATCCCGACGCCCAGGCCGAGGCGCACATAGGTCTTGATCACGTCGGCATCGGCAGCGGTGAACACCACCTTGGGCGTGAGGCCGCGATGGCTGAACGCTTCGTCGAGCTTGGAACGGCCGGTAAAGCCGAACACGTAGGTCACGATCGGGTATTCAGCCAAGGCTTCCAGGGTCAGCTTCGGCAGCTTGGCCAAAGGGTGCCCCTGGGGCACAACCACACAGCGGTTCCAACGGTAGCAGGGCATCATTACCAGGTCGCCGAACAATTCCAGGGCCTCGGTGGCGATGGCAAAATCGACGGTGCCGTCAGCGGCCATCTCGGCAATCTGCATCGGCGAACCCTGGTGCATGTGCAGGGCTACGTCCGGGTATTGCTTGATGAAATCACGGATCACCGGCGGCAATGCATAGCGCGCCTGGGTGTGAGTGGTGGCGATCGACAAGGTGCCTTTCTTCTCGTTGGAGAATTCCTGGGCGATCTGCTTGATGCTTTCGACTTTACGCAGGATCTCGCCGGCGGTGGTGATGATGCGCTCGCCAGCTGGAGTGACGCGAGTCAGGTGTTTGCCGCTGCGTGCGAAGACTTCGACGCCCAACTCGTCTTCGAGCAGGCGGATCTGCTTGCTGATACCAGGTTGCGAGGTATAGAGGCTTTGAGCGGTAGCGGAAACGTTGAGGTCGTGGTGCGCCACTTCCCAGATGTAGCGCAGTTGTTGAAGCTTCATATGAATCCCTCAAAGCAGATAGACGCCACGGGTATCAGCGACGGTATATAACTATATTAAAGGTTTGACGGATAAATCTAGAACTTTTTATCGTTTTTACCGATCAACTGTCGTCACCGCGCCGACGCTGCAGCGACGGCACCAGGTAAACCGGCACGGGCGACAACTGCAACACCCGTGCGGCGGTACGTCCAAGGGGGACGGCCACACCGGTTGCCTGGCTATGACTGCCTACGACTAGCAAGTCGACGGACAGTTTTCGCAACTGGTCGAGAATCACCTCGCAAGGATCCCCCTGGATCACCTTGACCGAGCGAATCCATTGCAGGTCCTGCTCCCCTTCCCCCCACTCCTCGCGAAAGCTGTCCAGCACACGTTGTTCAATCGTCGCCATCACCGTGCTCAACCCCTTGCTTTGCCATTCGCTCAGGGCAGTCTCATCAAGGTAGCTCTGCAACACCGATTCAGCGAACAACCCGATGGGCTCAACCACATGGATCACATACAAGTCAGCCTTGAACGTTCGCGCCAGCGCCAGCGCATGTTGCATCACGTAGGGCGCATACAGACCGAGGTCCGTGGCAAACAGCATCGAACGAATCATAAAACCTCCTGGGCTGCCAGGATGGCGGGGATTGAATGAGCTTAGCAGCTAGCTCTCGGTCTGGATTCTCAACTCGTTACTGATGCCATGGGGCACGTGCCCAGTGGCCACCACCTCCCTGGCTTTCTCGCAATGGCCGGCCTGATCATCGAAAAACACATCGGCGGCGAAGGCCTCCAGGAACGCGGATTTTTCCAGGCCACCGAGGAACAGCGACTCGTCCAGGCGGATATCCCACTCGCGCAACGTGCGGATCACACGTTCATGGGACGGTGCCGAACGCGCCGTGACCAGCGCGGTGCGAATCGGGCAGGCCTCATCGGCAAACTCACGCTGCAACAGGTTCAGTGCCGCCAGGAAGCCCTTGAACGGACCACCGTGCAAAGGCTGGCGCGCCGACTCCCGCTCGCTGGCCTGGAAGGCTGCCAGCCCGCCGGCCTGGTAGACGCGCTCGGACTCATCGGAGAACAGCACGGCATCGCCATCGAATGCGATGCGCAGCTCTTCGCTGGAAGCGCGGCGCGCGCCGCCCGACAGAATCGTCGCCGCCGCAAACCCTGCATCGAGGGCGCTACGCACATCTTCAGCGTGGGTGGAGAGAAACAGATGACAACCGAAGGCGGCCAAATAGGGATAGGGACTACGCCCGCCTACGAAAGCGGCGCGGGAAATATCCAGGCCGTAATGCTGAATCGAGTTGAACACCCGCAACCCGGTATCAGCACTGTTGCGCGACACCAACACCACCTCGACCCGCGCACGCCCCAGGCTGGCATTCAGGCTCAGCAGCTTCTTGACCAGCGGGAAGGCATCGCCAGGCTCGAGGGTTTCTTCCTCGTGCTCGATCTGGTATTTGCGGTAAGCCTCGACCCCTTCAGCCAGGTAGACCTTGTGGCTGTCACTCAGGTCGAACAGCGCTCGTGAGGAAATCGCCAGCACCAGCTTGTCACCCAATCCCTTCGCCATGATGGTTCCCCCCAATCAGCGGTTGTGCCGATCAATAAAACTCAAGGCCTGGTACAGCGCCTGCATGCGTGGCAGCTCGCAACCGGCCGCTTTGGCAGCGGCCAAGGGACGGGCGTAGATAGCCGCCAGCTCCAACGGTCGCTTGTGCAGGTGGTCGTGATACATGCTGGGCAGGTAGTCGTCCATGGTTTCTGTCATGGCGAACATCTGCCCAGCGTAACTGGCAGGGATTTCATGCCCGCAGGCATGAGCGCCCTGCACCACCTCGGCCATCAGCGCCTGGATCAACTCGCGGCTGGACTCATCGGCCATCATGGCCGTGGTGCCCGTGCCCAGCAACACCGAGAGGCCGTTGAACGGCACGTTCCAGACCAGCTTGTGCCAACGCGCCAGATGCACATTGGCCATGGCCTGGGACTCGATGCCAGCTTGATGAAACAGCCCGGCGCCGGCTTCGACAATCGCCTGTTGCTGCACCTCGTCGTTGGCCGCCGTGCCGCTGTGATAGCCCAGGTTGACCCGTCCCAGCGCCTGATGCTCGACCACGCCGGGGGCCGAACGGTGCACACCGATGTAGCACAGGCCGCCCAACAGATGCAGCGACGGCGGCAGGTGTTCACGCAGGCTGTCTTCCACATCGAGGCCGTTTTGCAGGAGCACCACTTTGGCATCCGGCGCCGCCACCTGGGCGATGGTTGGCGCCAGGTCCACATTACCGGTGGACTTGGTGCCCACCAATAGCCAGTCGCACGGCGGCATGTCAGCGGCGCAGGCATAGGCCTGAACCGGATGCAGGTGCAGTTGCCCATGCACCGTACTGTTGACGTGCAGGCCATGCCTGCTCACCGCGGCATATTCGCTGCGCAACAGGAAATGCACATCGAAGCCGGCACGCGCCAGCATCAGTCCGTAGTAACCGCCAATGGCACCGGTGCCAATAATGCCAATGCGTGGCGACGGGGCTGCAACTGCTGTCATGGCAAATCCTCTGGTGTTCGGTTGAGCGCCTGGTTTACGCATTCGGCGAGGTCGGATGCTGTAAGACGTGTCTGTAATTGCCCAAAGAATTGACCCTCGCATACCAGGAACAACGCCGGCAAATGAAAGATCTGGTAGCGTTCCACCGCACCGCCGTTGTGCCCGGCATCCACCCAGCACACGCGGTCCACCGGCAAGTGCCAGCCGGGCAACTGCTGGCGTGCCCAGCGGCAACTGGCACAACCGACACTGGTGAACACTACCAGCGAAATACCTGGCAATCCCAGCAATTGCTGGTCAATATCCAGGTCGGTCAATTCCAGTTCCTTCACTATACTGCTGCCATTGCCGTCAACTGGACGGCGCTCGGAGTCCGTGTACATGGGTCGTTTTTTACCTCACCCTGATGATGTCGCTGTCGAGTTGATCCAACGTCCCTCTCCCGCACTGCCCCGCCAACGCCTGCACACTATCGGCCGCGGCGGCGTCGCCTGCAATTGGCCGCGTGCCTGGCGCGCCGGCACGGCGGTTGACCTGTATATCCCTTCCCTGGGGCCCAGCGCCCGTTATCCGGGCTATGTCGCCTGGTGCCGCAAAGTCGAACAGGGCTATCGCATTGGTATTTGCTTTACCGACGAACACGCCTTGTTCGGTGCACGGATGGGCGAGCAAGTGTGCCAGATCGAGCGTTACTGCCGCCTGCACGAAGACGCCGAGCCAACGCCTGCACAACTTGAAGCCATGGCTCGTGACTGGGTATCGCGCCATGCCGGCGAGTTCTCCCATGAGGCGGTTGTGCAGCCAGCGCTGGATTAAACCGGGCTTTGCCCATTGTCGCGGGCCCGTGTTACGCGCTAAGGTTCCTCCCCCCTGCATTCAAATCATGCTGTGCCCGCCGCACGGGGATAGCTGGCGGCCGGCACCCGTGACCCTGGCGAGTAACACGATGGCTGATTTACCGATCAATGACCTTAACGTTGAATCCAACGAGACCCTGATCACCCCCGATCAGCTCAAGCGCGAAATCCCCCTGAGCGACGCTGCCCTGCAGACCGTCACCAAGGGCCGCGAAGTCATCCGTGACATTCTCGACGGCACCGACCACCGTCTCTTCGTGGTGATCGGGCCCTGCTCTATCCACGACCTCAAGGCCGCCCACGAATATGCCGAGCGCCTCAAGGTGCTGGCGGCAGAGGTGTCCGACACCTTGTACCTGGTCATGCGCGTCTACTTCGAGAAACCGCGTACCACCGTCGGCTGGAAAGGCTTGATCAACGACCCGTACCTCGACGACTCCTTCAAGATCCAGGACGGCTTGCACATCGGTCGCAAGCTACTGCTGGACCTGGCTGAAATGGGCCTGCCCACCGCAACCGAAGCCCTCGACCCGATCTCCCCGCAATACCTGCAGGACCTGATCAGCTGGTCGGCCATCGGGGCACGCACCACCGAATCCCAGACCCACCGCGAAATGGCGTCCGGCCTGTCTTCGGCCGTAGGCTTCAAGAACGGCACTGACGGCGGTCTGACCGTGGCGATCAATGCGCTGCAATCGGTCTCCAGCCCTCACCGTTTCCTGGGTATCAACCAGGAAGGCGGCGTGTCCATCGTGACGACCAAGGGCAACGCCTACGGTCACGTGGTGCTGCGTGGCGGCAATGGCAAGCCCAACTATGATTCGGTCAGCGTCGCGCTGTGCGAACAGGCGTTGAACAAGGCCAAGATCAAGCCAAACATCATGGTCGACTGCAGCCACGCCAACTCCAACAAAGACCCTGCCTTGCAGCCGTTGGTGATGGAGAACGTTGCCAACCAGATTCTGGAAGGTAACCAGTCGATCATCGGCTTGATGGTCGAGAGCCATTTGAACTGGGGTTGCCAGGCGATTCCAAAAGATTTGGCCGACTTGCAGTACGGCGTGTCGATCACCGATGCCTGTATCGATTGGTCCGCCACCGAAACCACCCTGCGCAGCATGCATGCCAAGCTCAAGGACGTGTTGCCCCAGCGCAAGCGCACCTGAGTCTGTACCGGTTTCGCGCACACAAAAACGCCGGGCTAAGCCCGGCGTTTTTTATTGGCAACTGGTCAGTTACAGCTTCGCGGCATGGCGCTGGTGACGCTCCATATAGCGTTCGACATAGGAGCACGACGGGATCACCGTGTAGCCAGCCTCTTCGGCAAACTTCAAGGCTTCCTCGGTCAACGCAGCCGCAATGCCTCGCCCCCGCAGTGCGTTGGGCACGAAGGTGCGATAAATATCCAGGGTCTGCTTCCCGAGGTCCATGTAGGTCAGGTAGGCACGATGACCGTCCACATTGGTCTCGAACTGATGACCAGCCTGGTCATGGTGGATGGACAACGCCTCGCTCATCACTACTCCTCGCGGGTCTGAATTAACGACCCTACCTTACCGATGTTTTTCCGGCGAAGGAACATCTACGCCACCCCGTGCCGGTTTCGACAACGAGAAAACCGTGAGCGCTCACAACCAGCACATAGGGAATAGTAGGCACCAATCCTGAAATTGCTCAAGGCGCACTCGTCATTCCCCACCGCTGGTGGATATAGAAAGGGCCTCGATCAACCGGTGACCGATAGCCTGAACATTGCCGGCAGTTGAACCTTGAGACGAACTGGCGCTCTTAAAGTCACCTCTAGATGCGCAAAAGATACCCGCCGCAGTAAAGCCAAGCGTAACCAAAGTGCCCCGCTTCGTTATATAAAATTTCATCTATTTACAAGGCTTAACACATGCGGGCCGGCCCTTTCAGCCTGGATCCAATGTCCGTCGAGGTGCAAAAAATTGGACAGTTTTCATACAAACCGCCAAAAGATTAGCCAAAATAGATTCGGCACAAGAAATTTTTTTGCTTCTTGCGCAACGTCAGTTTACTTACTACAAGTAATGGGTAGTATGTACGCCGGCTATTAGCTCACTCTGAGAAAGTAGCCATTAAATTGAAAGTCCTTGAAGGGGAACACGATGAACAACGTTCTGAAATTCTCTGCTCTGGCTCTGGCCGCAGTTCTGGCTACCGGTTGCAGCAGCGTCTCCAAAGAAACCGAAGCTCGTCTGACTGCAACTGAAGACGCAGCAGCTCGCTCCCAGGCCCGTGCAGACGAAGCCTACCGTAAAGCTGATGAAGCTCTGGCTGCTGCTCAAAAAGCACAACAGACTGCTGACGAAGCTAACGAGCGCGCTCTGCGCATGCTTGAAAAAGCAAGCCGCAAGTAATAATCCTTCGGGGTTGTTATCAAGCCGATCCATTTATGGGTCGGCTTTTTTTTGCCTTTGATTTGGCATGTGGGAGCGGGCTTGCTCGCGAAAGCGGTGGATCAGTCAGCATCAATGTTTGCCGGGCCGACGTCTTCGCGAGCAAGCCCGCTCCCACAGGGATATTCGCTCGGGCTTATTATTGAAGATCGAGCGGGGTACTGGACGCCACAGGTGCGCCGCCTGGCACACCAATTTCGGTCGGCAAGCCATCCTCGGCGGCGACCACATCACGCACCTGGTCCCAGTTGACGCGCAGGTTATTGGACAGGTCTTCGCGCTTGAGCAACGCATTGATAACCGCGGTGTGCTTGTCGACCACCGATGGCGTACCGTCATCATTCAACGGCGTGTGGGCCTCAAGGTAGACCTTGCCACCACTGCTGCCGAACTTGTACGCGTCATTGATGATGCGCACTGACGTGCCTACCGGCACCATGCCTGCCATTTCCAACACGTTGTTATTGAACATGCGGAAGCACCCGTGGCTGGTACGCGTGCCGATCCCGAATTTCATGTTGGAGCCGTGGATCAGGTAACCCGGCGTGCCCAGGGTGAACTTGAACGGCCCCAGTGGGTTGTCTGGGCCAGCAGGCACTACGTTGGGCAGCGGGTCACCGTTAGCGGCGTGCTCGGCCTTGATCGAGGCCGGTGGCGTCCAGGTCGGGTTGGGCGTCTTGGCGATGATGCTGGTATGGGCGATCGGCGAACCCCAGCCTTCACGGCCGATGCCCAGGGGGAAGGTGTAGACGACGTCTTGGCCTTTTGGATAGTAGTAGAGCCGGTATTCCGCCAGGTTGATCACAATGCCTTCCCGCGGCCCGGGCGGCAGGATAAAGCGTGTCGGCAGCACAATCTCGGTGCCCGCACCCGGCAACCAGGCATCGACACCCGGGTTGGCCGCAACCATTTCCGAATAGCCCAGGTCGTAGGTGGTGCCAAGGTCGGCAAAGGTGTCTTCGTACTTGGCCTTGATCACTTGGACCTGGCCAACGATGTCCTCACCGGGCGGAGGCAAGGGCAACTGCAAGGCCGCCGCCGAACCCGCCGCACAAAGCGCAGCAAGAGACAGGCAGCAGGTGACGACGGAAAGGCGCGACAACATCCGGAAAATCCTTCGCAAGACGACGGGTAGGTTAAAAGCCAGCTACAAGCTTTCAGCCGCTAGCTTACAGCTTATAGCTTGAAGCTTGCAGCTGCTTCTATAACTCGAAGCGCAGCTCCGGCCAGATCGGCGGCGTGCCGCGCTTTTGCGATTCGAGAATCGCCCGGCACAAAGGGCAGAGTCGCTGGTCTTGGAAAATCGAGCGATTGACCGATGACCAGCGTGGCTGTGCGGGCAATAAAGTGCCGCAGAGCGTGCGATCGATCGAGCCGCCCAGTTCCAATTGACGCGCCACCAAATGCACTCGCACTTCCTGGCAGGCGAACAGGTCCAGCTGCTCGTCCGGCTCGATCAGTTGGTAGTTAAACAGGGACCAGGCAGGGCGCGACATCGAGGGCTCCAAATCGGGGGGGCGCCACCTTAGCCGAAAGCCTGCCGGTAGAAAAGCGTCATAACAGCGGTTTCAGCGTTGGCCAGACATTTTCCAGCAACTTGCCTTGCGCCGCGACCGCTGGGTGCAATTGATCAGCCTGCATCAGCTCTGGATGACCGCCCACGCCCTCGAGGAAAAACGGCACCAGAGGAATGTCTTTTTCCTCGGCCAATGCACCATAGACTTTTGCAAATGCGGTGGTGTATCGAGGCCCGTAATTGGGTGGCAACTGCATACCCAGCAGCAGCACCTTGGCACCGCCGGCCTTGGACTGGTCAATCATCGACGCAAGATTTTGTTTCAATTGCGCCGGCGGCTGGCCGCGCAAGCCATCGTTGCCGCCCAACTCGATCACCACCACGTCCGGTTTGTGCGTTGCAAGCGCCGCGGGCAGCCGCGCGAGGCCTCCTGCACTGGTGTCACCACTGATGGAAGCATTGACCACTTTGTCGTCAAAACCCTCCTGCTTGAGCCGTTGTTCCAGCAACGCGACCCACCCTTTACGGGTATCCAGGCCGAAACCGGCACTGATACTATCGCCAACGATCAGGACTGTACCCGCCGCTGCGTTCTGGGCCATGCACATCAAGGCCAGGCCAGCACTCAAAAACCACACTCGCATCGGATTCTCCATGGGCGCAAGCATTCTCACCGCGCGAAACCTTAGCAAAGTGGTTCCCAGCGCGGAAGGTGAACTGACTATCCTGCACGAACTGAGCCTGGAACTGAACAAGGGCGATAGCCTGGCTATCGTCGGCAGCTCCGGTTCCGGCAAATCTACACTATTAGGCCTGCTGGCCGGCCTCGACCTGCCCAGCAGCGGCGAAGTGACCCTGGCCGGGCAAGCCCTTAGCACCCTCGACGAAGATCAGCGCGCGCGCATCCGTGCCGAGCATGTGGGATTTGTATTCCAATCCTTCCAGCTTCTCGACAGTCTCAACGCGTTGGAAAACGTCATGCTGCCGCTGGAACTTGACGGTCGCAAAGATGCCCGCGAGCGCGCTACCCATCTGCTGGAGCGCGTCGGTCTCGGCAAACGCCTGACCCACTCACCCCGCCAACTCTCCGGTGGCGAACAGCAACGAGTGGCGATTGCCCGCGCGTTTGCCGCCGAACCGGACGTGCTGTTTGCCGACGAGCCCACCGGCAACCTCGACAGCCATACTGGCGAGCGCATCAGCGATCTGCTGTTCGAGTTGAATAAAGAGAGCGGTACGACCCTGGTACTGGTCACCCATGACGAGCGCCTGGCCCACCGTTGCCGACGCCTGATCCGCCTTGAAGCCGGCCTGATGGTCGCGCCCCTGGAGCCTTGATGGCACGTTTGCCGCTGTTGCGTCTGTTCAGTCTTGCCATGCGTCAGTTACTGCGCGATGCCCGCGCCGGCGAATTGCGCGTGCTGTTCTTTGCCCTGCTGGTGGCCGTGGCCGCCAGCACCTCCATCGGCTACTTTGGTGCGCGCCTCAACGGCGCCATGCTGCTGCGCGCCACCGAATTCCTCGGCGCCGACCTGGTGCTCGAAGGCAGCTCGCCGGCCCGTCCCGAGCAAATCAAATCTGGGACCGAACTGGGCCTGGATCACGCTCGCATCGTGGAGTTCTCCAGCGTTATCGCCACCGATAACGGCATCCAACTCTCCAGCATCAAGGCGGTCAACGAGCAGTACCCCTTGCGCGGCGAGCTTAAAAGCAGCGCCGAGCCCTTCGGTACGCAAACCCCGGGCGGTGGTCCCGAACCTGGTGAAGCCTGGGTGGAAGCACGGTTGCTGACAGCGCTGGACCTGAAAGTCGGCGACAGCATCGATGTCGGCATGAAGACCCTGCGCCTGGCGCGCATCCTGACCTATGAGCCCGACCGCGCCGGCAATTTTTACAGCCTCACGCCCAGGGTCATGATCAACCTGGCCGACCTGGACGCCACCGGTGTGGTCCAGCCAGGCAGTCGGGTGAGCTACCGCGAACTATGGCGTGCGCCACAAGGCAGCACAGCGCTGCAAACCTATCGCGACCTGGTCAAACCGGGCCTGGCCGCCAACCAGCGCCTGCAGGACTCCCGCGATGGCAACCAACAGATCGGCGGCGCGCTGGGCAAGGCCGAACGCTACCTGAACATGGCGAGCCTGGTGGCCGTGCTGCTGGCTGGCGTGGCCGTGGCACTGTCGGCCAACCGCTTCGCCAGTCGACGCTTCGATGCCAGCGCGTTGTTGCGCTGCCTGGGCTTGTCGCGCCGGGAAGCCATGCTGCTGTTCAGCCTGCAACTGAGCGTACTGGGCTTGCTGGCGAGCCTGGCCGGCGCCCTGCTCGGCTGGCTGGCGCAATTTGGCCTGTTCTACTTCCTGCACGACCTGCTGCCCGCCGACGTACCGCCGGGCGGGTTGCTACCGGCCGTGGCGGGGATTGGCACCGGGCTGGTCGCCCTCGCCGGCTTCGCCCTCCCGCCGCTGGCCGCACTGGGTCGAGTACCGCCGCTGCGGGTATTGCGCCGCGATTTGCTGCCTATTCCTTCAAGCACTTGGATGGTCTACGGCGCGGCGCTGTTTGCCTTGGGCCTGATCATGTGGCGCCTGAGCCTGGACCTGGTATTGACCTTCGCGTTACTCGGCGGCGGTGTAGTTGCTGCGCTGCTCCTGGGCGGCTTGCTGCTGTTGTTGCTGCAGAGCCTGCGGCGGTTACTGGCTCGTGCCTCCCTGCCATGGCGCCTGGGCCTGGGCCAGTTGTTGCGTCACCCGTTGGCGGCTGCAGGCCAATCCCTGGCCTTTGGCTTGATCCTGTTGTCCATGGGGTTGATCGCGCTGTTGCGGGGAGAATTGCTCGACACCTGGCAAAACCAGTTACCCAAGGATGCGCCCAACTACTTCGCCCTGAATATCCTGCCAGCCGACAAGGATGCCTTTGGCACCCGCCTGCTGGACGTACAGGCACAAGCAGCGCCGCTCTACCCGGTGGTGCCGGGGCGCTTGATCAGCATCAATGGCGAACCCGTGCAGGAGATTGTCAGCAAGGACTCCAGTGGCGACCGTGCCACTCAACGTGACCTGAGCCTGACTTGGGCAGCCGACTTGCCAGCGGGTAACGTCCTGACGGCAGGTACCTGGTGGTCGGCGCAACCCACTGACGGGGTTCCTGGCGTGTCGGTGGAAGCCAAAGTGGCCGAGAGCTTGAAGCTCAAGCTCAACGACCATCTGTTGTTCACCATCGGCGGGGAAAACCGTGAAGCGCGGGTCACCAGCCTGCGCACCATCAACTGGGATAACTTCCAGCCCAACTTCTTCATGATTTTCCAACCGGGCACCTTGAAGGATCTGCCCGCGACCTACCTCACCAGCTTCTATCTGGCTCCCGGCCATGACCAACAGATCGTCGACCTGTCACGGGCCTTCCCGGCGGTCACTATCCTGCAGGTCGAGGCCCTGCTGGAGCAGTTGCGCAGCATCCTCGCCCAAGTGACGTTGGCGGTCGAATACGTGCTGTTGTTTGTACTCGCGGCGGGCATGGCAGTGTTGTTCTCTGGCCTGCAGGCCACCCTGGATGAACGAATCCGCCAAGGTGCATTGCTGCGCGCCTTGGGTGCCGAACGCAAGTTGCTGGTCAAGGCCCGACGCATCGAATTCGGTCTGTTGGGGGCGGTCAGTGGCTTGCTGGCAGCACTGGGCACCGAACTGGTGACCTGGGTGCTGTACCGCTATGCCTTTGACCTGGCGTGGCATCCCCACCCGTGGTTGTTACTGCTGCCCGTGATCGGTGCCGTGCTGATTGGCGCTGCCGGGGTATTCGGCACGCGTCGTGCACTGAATGCCAGCCCGCTGACCGTATTGCGCGAAGGTTGAAACCCGGATGGCACGCACCCAGCCAAGGGTACGTGCCATCAGGCGGCTTTCACATATTCGATCTTGGTGATCCACCAGCACACCTCTCCGCTGGGGGTTTGTACGATTGCCTCGTCGTCCACCTCCTTGCGCAGCAGGGCCCGTGCCATGGGTGAGTCGATGGAGATGTAATCCATGCGATCATAAATCTCGTCATAACCCACGATGCGAAAACGCTTGGTCTGGCCCTGTTCGTTTTCGATTTCGACCCATGCACCGAAAAATACCTTTCCCTCCTGCTCGGGCATGTACTCCACCACACGCATGTCTTCCAGGCGTTTGCGCAGGTAACGCACCCGTCGGTCGATCTCCCGCAACAGCTTCTTGTTGTACTGGTAATCCGCATTTTCACTGCGATCTCCCAGGGAGGCGGCCCAGGTCACTTTGCGTGTGGTATCCGGGCGTTTCTCTCGCCACAGGTAATCCAGCTCTTTTTTCAGCGCTTCATGACCTTCTTTGGTAATCAGCTTGGTACTCAAACGCTTGCATCCCCAGGCAATGTCCAATGGTGCCGATACGCCAGGGCATCATGCCCAGGCAGCGGCTGGCTGGGCATGATGATAAATGAACCCTGGAAAGTATCCAGGCCGACGCCCCATTACCTTACCCATGCCCCTCCAGCACTTGATCCAATTCAAGCAGCGTGCCTTGCATACGCTGGCGCATACCCGACAACTGCAACATCATCATCGCCAGCTTTTCGGCCTTCTGGCTGACCTCCAGCCCCTGCTCCTGCAAATAGGTATGGCGCTGCTCAAGTTCACGGCCCTTTTCTTCCAACTGGCTCTGCTGCTGTTGCAATCGCGCCTGCCACTGTTCAAGCATTTGCTCCTTCTCTAGGACCGCGCATTTTTTTTGCGTCAGTTCCTGGGCAACTTTGGCCAGATTGCTCAGCGCACTGTCCATTTCGAGCAAAGAGGTATGGTCCAACTGGGCAGGCGGGTCCAAGGGTTCGGGCTCCGGCTCAGGTGGCTCCAACCGCAGGTTGTTTGGCTCAAAGTGACTGTCATCTTGTTCAACAGGAACAGGAGACGCACTAGGCTCAACCTGCTCCTGCGGTATCGCGACCAGCGACCGCGCCGGTTCTTCAACGGTGTCTTCATCCATAGGCTGCGGCGCAGTCGTGGCTGAGCGCGGATTTCGCGGCGGCGCAACCATTTGCGACGAGAAGCGAATGGACGGCACGATCACTGCGCTGCTTTCGATCGCAGGCAACGCCGGGGCCGACATGCCCAAGGTGATGACCTTCATGACCAAAGCTTTCTTGATGATCACCGAGTGATGATCCTCTGGCCTGGCAGGCGGCAACCGGCAGCCTTTCAAATCAATGAAATGAAAGGGCACCTGGGGTTCGGCAATCGGCGTTGTCTTCGAGCCGGCTGCCGCTGCCATCGTCAGGATCTGTTTGAAGACTTGCATGGCTAATTGCAGGTCCTCTTTGGAATCAACGCCTCCCAGGAAATACCGGTCAATCTTTTTACGCAGTGCCGCGATATAGACCCTGGAGTGACCGGGCTCTGCTTCCTCATCCAGGCTATACACCAGAAAGTTGGACGCCGTTTGCGTCACAGCAAACCCGCACAACAAGGCGCCGTTAACGGGCTTCCCTTCATCGTTGCGCTCAAGAACAAGAGTACGTAGAAGCATCATGGCAATCAGGCCTCATTACAAAAGAGAAAACCTTATATAAACATCAGATAAACATCTGGGCATTAATAAGTATTCAAAACAAAACAATTGTTTCAGCGGATTATCGGGCCGAACGTAGGATTCTTCTTATTAATCATACTTCGCGTTCCCAAGCCTTCATATTGAACGTACCCTTTTTAAAGCACTTTCCCCTACAGCCAGCCCCTCTCACACGCCCTGCAAAACTTATTCGGTAAAACCATGATCGAGATAAGCAACCTGACAAAACAGTTGGGCAAAACACACCTAATCAGTAACTTGTCCTTCTGTGCCCAGCGCCAGGAGTGTGTGGGCTTGCTGGGAGAGAGTGGTGCGGGAAAAACAACGCTGTTGAGCTTGATCGCCGGGGCGATCAAGCCGACTGCCGGGCAAATCATTATTCAAGGCTTCAATACCCATACCCACTCAATTCAAGCCAAAAAGGTCATTGGCTATCAACGCCAAGGCGGCCTCGACCATCACACGATGTCCGTCAAAAACATGCTCAATTTCATTGCTGCCATTCGCGGTTTGAGCGGGATGGAAAAACGCAGCCAGGTGGCGCAGGTAGCCGCACGACTGGAACTGCTGCCCGTACTCGACTGCCCCATCAACGTCCTTTCCCTTGGTTTGAAGCGCAGAGTGGCAATGGCCCAGGCGCTCCTGCATTCCCCAAGCCTGCTGCTGCTGGACGAACCCACAGAAGGGCTCTGTCCTGATCAACGCCTCAAGTTCCGGGCACTCATCCAGTCCCTGAGCGAGGAAATGACCATCATCATCGCCTCCCGCCATTACCAGGATCTGGCGGACGTCTGCACCCGTGCCTTGGTTATCGCCGGTGGTCGCCTGGTGGCCGATGCCTCGCTGCCCGACTTACAGCGCAGCTCCCGGCACTTCCAGGCCGTCACCCTCGCGGCAGACGCCCCCCTGGATTTGCTCGCGTTGGCCGTATTACCCGGCGTCGCAGGCATCGAGGAAGACCGGCATGCGCCCGGCAAGGTGACGGTACTGGCCATGCCCGGGCATTCCATCTTTCCCTCGATCAACGCGCTTATCACCCATCGCGGCTGGAACATCACGTCAATGAATCTGGAGCCGGGTCGCCTGAACGATGTCGTTCACCATCTGAGCCAAGAGGTAACACCTTGAGACTGCTACCTGTCATTTTCAAACGACAACTGGCCAGCTATGCCTGCGCCCCCAGCACTTACCTGAGCGTGGCGGTTTTTCTCGCACTGTGCGCAGCGCTGGGACTGCATTCCAACCAATGGATGGAGCGAAACAGCAGTGATTTGCAGGCTTTTTTCGAACTGCACCCCTGGCTCTATCTCCTGCTGGTCCCCCTTTTATCGACGCAGTTGTGGTCGGATGAATCCAACGCCAGCTTTTACGACACCCTGAATGCCTTGCCTGTCACCTCGATGGAACGGGTGATCGGAAAATTCATCGCGGCATGGACTGTCTGTGGCATTGCGCTGATGCTTAACTTCCCCCTGGTGATTGCCGTGAATTATCTGGGCACGCCTGACAATAGCGTTATCGCCTCACAATTCCTGGCCAGTTGGTTACTGGCGGGAAGTTATCTTTCCGTCGGTTGTTTCATCTGTGTACTTGCGAACCAACGCCTGCTGATTTTCTTTTTCACGCTCGGCTTGTTGCTGACCGCCAGTGGGCTTTCGTCAGTACTGGATGCACTTGAACAACAAGCACCGATATGGATTATCGACAGTTTGATGTCCCTGGATCCCATTGCCCGCTTCAGCGCGATGGATAACGGCAAGCTCACACTGCAGGACAGCCTGTACTTTATCAGCATGATCGTTGCTTTTCTGTTTGCGACCACCCTCACACTCAATTACAAAAACAGCTGAGAAAAGGAAAACCACTGATGGGATCCGCTTTTCGTGCAGGTATGACACTTCTCGTCATATCACTGCTGTTTCTGGCATTCAATCTAGTCTGGGTACCCAAACTGCCCACTGTTCGCTGGGACTTTTCCGAAGAAAAAATCCACACCTTATCGCCAGCGGCGCAGCAACTGCTGCTGTCACTTGAAAGCCCACTGGATCTGTATTACTTCAATACCCTCAATGCGCCGCAAAAAAGCCAGGCATTAGAACGTTATGGCCGGCGCGTGGAAGACGTGCTCAAGGCGTTCGAAAAAGCGGCAAACGGCCTGATCAATTTACATATCATTAATCCCGCGCCCTTTTCTGAAGATGCCTACAAAGCCAGCTTGTTTGGGCTTGATGACACACAAGGATTCCTTGGCCTTATCGGCACCCGCACTGGCCAGGGCGCCCAACGCATCGAAGCGTTCCGCCCTGAGCACGAGCCATTACTTGAATATGAGATCAGCCACCTGATCTATAAGTTGGGGCACCCTGAGCGTGCCACTATCGGCCTGCTGTCGGGACTGACGTTAAACAAACCGGCCAGCGAGTTGCTGGCGTTGATGCGCGAGCAATTCAACGTGGTGGAATTAGCTGCCAACATCGCCCAGGTTCCGTCATCCATCGCGACATTGATGGTCGTACAGCCGCACGCTTTACCTGAGCGAGCGCTATATGCCATTGAGCAATCGGTATTGAAAGGCACCCAGTTGATGATGTTTATCGACCCCGTGAGCGAGATGGGCGCTGACGCCGTGTCAGAGAACGCCAGGATGGAGGGGCTGCTAAACGCGTGGGGCATCCATATGCCCGCGGATAAGCTGTTGGTCGATAACCTCTATGCCTCATCAGCCACGCCCGGCCCGGGAATGCCCCGGGTACTGCACCCGGCCAGGCTACACCTTCCATCACAGGCCATAACTACGACGGATATCAGCGCCTGGGGGCTGGACGCCGTGATGGTCTCAAGCAGCGGCGCGCTTTCCCTGGCCCCCAAGAGCCGTTCACTGTTGACCCCGCTTCTACTGAGTTCACGGCAATCGGCCCTGCTGGATGCAAAACGCTTTGGCTCGGCGACGACATTCGACTCACTGATCGATGAAACGGCGACTTCAGGGCAGCGTCATGTGATCGCTGCGCGTGTTGAAGGGCCCGCTTACTCAGCGTTTCCCGACGGCTTCAAGGGCCAGCCGCCTGGGCTGCAAAAAGCAGAACTGATCCAGATGGTGGTCGTGGCCGACACCGACTTGCTCGCGGACACGGTCAGCCATGCACGCAACGGCAACGCGCAGTTTGTATTGAACACATTGGATAACCTGGCGGCGCCCGAAGCACTCAAGCGCATTCGACCCCGTGTCATGCGCCAACCGTTGCACAGGCTGGATCACATGCGCGACGAAGCGGCACAGGCGTATCGGAAAAACTCGCTTGAGCTCCAGCGACGACTTGAGCAGACAGAGCAAGCATGGCGCGAGTTGAACCCAGCGCACACGCAGCTTATCACCCAGGCGGTGGATACCAATACGCAGTTGCAGGTACTCAACAAGGAGCGCCTGCAGTTGCCCATCGAGTTGCATGCACTCAAGGCGCAGGCCTATGCCCCGGTGCAGCGTTTCGAGCGACAGCTCAAAGGGCTGATGGTCGCGCCTCTACCGCTACTGCTGTGCCTGATTGCCGGGTTACTGTTCCTGTACCAGCGCAAGCGTCGGCTCCTCGCACTGGCAACCTTTCACTAGTCGCTCAGCGACGGGCAATCAGCCCTTGCCGGGCAATGCGCGTCAGTTGGTGGATCACCTCATGGGCGTTGCTGGCACTCGGAGCCTGAATCACTGCCAGGTCGAAACTGTCGCTGGCAAAACGGGCCAGGGAATCGCCGTCCTCAACAAACTGGATCAGGAACGCCGAAGGCCGACCGGAACGGCGTGGCCAGCCATCCAGATAGCGCAGCAGTGTCGGCTGGTGCTTGCCGCCTAGAAGGATTTTCGGATTGCGTTGAGTCAGGTCCGCGGTGATCGGGGCCAGGCGTATGAGGGGGCGTAGTGCATTCATCGTGTCGTGTCTCTGCCTCAAAAGTCTGCGGGCAGGTGAGAGGCAACACCGAACCAGCGCTTTAGCGGTATTTCGAAGAACGCCCTGCGTGAGCAAGCGTGCTTCTGTCGGGCTGCATTGAGTCCCAGTGGCGCCCCGCAATTAGCTGTTTAAATCGGCGCATGAGCAGCATCCTAGAGAAGCCGGTGGGGCAGTGTCAAGAATCCCGGGCAACGAAAAGGCCCGCATCAGCGGGCCTTTTGTGCAGCTTGCTAAACGATCAGTGAGTGATCGCGCGGTCGACAGACAATTTGCCCGCACCTTCCAGCAACACCGCCAGCGCGCCGCCGAGCAGTGCCAGTGCGAACTCATATCCGTTGTTGGCCATGAACAGCCCGTTGTGGATGTGTACAGAGAAGATAGCCACCAGCGTCAAGAAGGTCAGGCCCAATGCAGCAGGGCGAGCCAGCAAACCGATGATCAGGGCCAGGCCAGCGAAGAACTCGGTACCGCCCGACAGCAGCGCCATCAGCGTGCCCGGCGCCAGGCCGATACTTTCCATCCATTGTGCGGTGCCCGCGAGGCCACCACCGCCAAACCAGCCGAAGAGTTTTTGCGAGCCGTGGGCAGCGAAGATGATGCCGACGAAAATGCGCAGAATAGTCAGGCCATAGCCGGCGCGAGTGGACAGTACACGGGTAATCATTGGGCTCATGGGGCAAATCCTTTTTCAGGTAGGGGTTGGTTGGCCGCTATATTAATCAGTTTAAGCAATGATAAAAGCCGAAATATTGCCTAATCGACATCTAAAAATTCGATTATTTACGCGATGCAATTTTAGCCGCAGGCGGCTCCAGAGACTCGCGCTCCCGATCGAACGCCAAATAATACTTGTTGACGCTATTAACATAGCTGACGCCGCCCATCCCTACCTGCTCCATGGCAATGCGTTCAACCTGGAAGAACCACTGATTGGGGTTAAGCCCACGGCGCTTGGCCTCGGTGCGCATGCCCTGCACCCGCTCCGGCCCCATGTTGTACGCCGCTAGCATAAAGGCCATGCGCTC
This sequence comes from Pseudomonas sp. AM4(2022), assembly GCF_036346515.1. Classification (NCBI taxonomy): domain Bacteria; kingdom Pseudomonadati; phylum Pseudomonadota; class Gammaproteobacteria; order Pseudomonadales; family Pseudomonadaceae; genus Pseudomonas; species Pseudomonas sp. AM4(2022). The sequence goes on along the minus strand of NZ_JAOTNW010000027.1, from coordinate 4,361 downwards.
ACGCTCATTGAGCTTGGGGCTGGCGAAAAACTTGCGTCGGATCATCGCCAGGTAACGTGCCCCGGCTTGCACATTATTGTCGAGCGTCTCGATATTGTTGACCCCCACCCGTTGGGCCGCCGACGGCGTGATCTGCATCAGACCGGTAGGGCCGCCGCTGTTTCGTGCGCCTGGGTCCAGGGAAGACTCCTTAAACGCCAACGCCGCCAGGTTCAGCCAGTCCATACCTTGCTCACGCGCATGTTTTTGCAAAACCGGGCGCAGTTTTTCCAGGCGCTGACGGTCAGCCCGCGCCAATGGGTTACGGACCTGGTAGAGGCGTCGATAGATACGCTGGAATGCCACATCCTGGTCGGAAGGCGTGTGATAGGTCTTGAGAAACCGATCGATGCTGGCACGCAGCATCGACGCGTCTTGACGCACAAACCAGAACTCGTCGCCTGGCTCGCTGATGACGACCTGCTTGTCAAAGCGCAACTTGGGCAGGATTTTCGACCAGCGTTGGGCAATCGGTTTTTCCACGATCGTCAGGTGAAAAATCCCGGCCTGCACCATCTCCAGGACATCTTCCACCGCCAGGCTCGGGTCAACCCATTCCACTTTCACCGGTGGGCGCTTGTGCAGGGCCAGCTTTTGATTGACCTGACTGATAGCGTCCACCGCCGCACTACCGGTGGTCAGCGTCACCGTGCGACCCGACAGTTGCTCCAGCTTGGTAAAGCGTCGCTCACCCTTGACGCCCACCAGCCACAATGGCACATCGCTGACAATCGGGGCGCTGGCGCTGACCTTGTGCACGCCCTTCACATCCAGCAACTCACCGGGCGCCACCAGGTCACCTTCACCACGGGCCAGCGCACCGAGTAACTGGTCCTTGGCCTTGGGGATGATCTTGAGGTTGATGGCCTGCCCATCACGGGCATGGCCGTTGAGGTACTGCTCGAAGGCGCGCAACCGATGGTATTCGACACCGATGGCCTGGCCCTGCACTTCACCGGAACTGTTGCGGCTCTGGTTGACCAAGACGCGCAGGGTGCGGCTGGAGCGAATTTGCGCCAGGTCGCGGACCTTGCCGGGCTTGGCCACTTGCAACGGCCCATCAAGACGCGCGACCGCCACCATGGGCAGCAGCAACGCCAGGCACAACATAAGCAACGCCGAGGGTCGGATCATCCGCTCTCCGGAAAGAAAACTGGCCAGCGCCTGCGCGAATTACGCAGTGCTGGGGGTCAGAAACAGAGCGCTTTATGCGCTGGCAAGGCGTGCAACGGCGCCACGGTGGCAGGCAATCGGCCCACCACAATGTCGCTTGCGACGTTCAAAGACAGCGTTAACGCATTGTAGTTCTTGGTTTTTCTTATCAATCTACAGCTCTGATATGCTTTCCGGCCGCAGGCGGAGATAGCACCATGCAACTCATTGATATTGGCGTCAACCTGACCAACCCCAGTTTCGACGAGAGGCACCCGGCCGTTCTCGAACGCGCTTACGCCGCTGGCGTGCAGCAATTGGTACTCACCGGCACCAGCGTCGAGGGCAGCGAACAGGCCCTGCAACTGTGTGTGAAACTCGACGAAAGCGGCCAGCGCCTGTTCAGCACCGCCGGCATTCACCCCCACTCTGCCAGCGACTGGAACAACGACAGCGCCCAACGCCTGCGCAGCTTGCTGGGCGACAGCCGAGTGCGCGCCGTGGGTGAATGCGGCCTGGATTTCAATCGGGACTTCTCCCCTCGCCCACAGCAGGAAAAAGTCCTCGAAGAACACCTGGCCCTGGCGGTCGAGTTGCAACTGCCGGTGTTTCTCCATGAGCGCGATGCCAACCAGCGCCTGCTGGAGATCCTCAAAGACTACCGCGACCACCTGCCAGCCGCCGTGGTGCACTGCTTCACCGGTGAACAGGCAGCACTGTTCAGTTACCTGGACCTGGATCTGCACATTGGCATCACGGGTTGGATCTGCGACGAACGCCGTGGCACTCACCTGCATCCGCTGGTCAGGGAAATTCCCCGAGGCCGTCTGATGCTGGAAAGCGATGCGCCCTACCTGCTTCCACGCACCCTGCGCCCCAAGCCAAAAAATGGTCGCAATGAGCCGGCGTACCTGCCCGAAGTACTGCGCGAAGTGGCCCTGCACCGTAACGAAACGGTGGAGGATCTGGCGCTGCACAGCACCGCCTGCGCCCGCCGCTTTTTCGGCTTGCCTGCCATCGATTAATGCGGCCCATTGACCCATGTCAAAAGCGCTTTTCTGAATAGCGGCACAATAATGGCACCTTGCCAATACTGTTTCCGCTATCAGAGAAAACCTTCCATGGGTGCCTGGCTTAGCAATATCTCGCTCAAATACAAATTCTGGGCCGTCAATGCGGTCGCCTTCATCACCACCCTGCTGCTGGTGCTGTACGCCGTACAGCTTGAACAACAGGCGCGCAGCCAGGCGTCGCAGGCATCGGCCCAGGCCCAGGGACGCTTGCTCAGCGCCTGGCCAGCCGACAGAACCTTGCCCACGGGTGAGCACTGGCTCGCATTTTCCAAAGGCCAGATCCCCCAGGATCTGCCCGCCCTGAGCACTGCCAACGGCTGGACTGAACTCAACCACATGCCGTTGTTCGGTGAAAACCCGCTGATTGGCGCCGAGGTGATCAGCCGGGCCGACGGCCAGCAAGTCGCAGTCCTCGCCTACGCGCCGAGCCTGAGCCAAGTGTTCAATGAACGTTTCGCCCGCTACGCCGTCGCTGTGGCAGTGCTGATGCTGGCCATGCTCGGCGCCTCGCAGTTGTTGATCCGCTTCCTGCTCAGCCAGCTCAACACCCTCAAGGATGTGATGCTGCACGTTGAAAAAACCGGCGACCTGTCGGCGCGGGTGCCGTTGGCCTGCAAGGATGAAGTCGGCCAGATGGCCTGTGCCTTCAACGCCATGCAAGCCGGCTACCAGCGCGTGGTCAATACCGTGGCACGCACCGCCCGGCAACTGGACGACGGCGCCGCACGCCTGGCCAGCAGCATGAACGAGGTGCAACACGGCATGCTGGGCCAGCAAAGCGAAACCGACCAAGCCGCCACCGCCATCAACGAAATGACCGCCACCGTCTACCACATCGCCCAGCACGCGGGCGCCACCCGTGACTTGTCGCAGTCCGCCGACACTCTCGCCGGCAGCGGCCAGGCAGTGGTCACCCGGGTACAACGTTCGATCGCCGGGCTGTCCAGCGGCGTACAGCAGACCGCCGAAATGATCCAGAAACTGGCCGAAGACAGCCAGAAAATCAACGGCGTGGTCGGGGTGATCCACAGCATCGCCGAACAGACCAACCTGCTCGCCCTCAACGCCGCCATCGAAGCCGCCCGCGCCGGGGAAATGGGCCGCGGTTTCGCGGTGGTCGCCGACGAAGTGCGCAACCTGGCCAAGCGCGTGCAAAGCTCCACCGACGAAATCACCCGCATGGTCTCGGCGCTGCAAGCCGGCACCCGCGACGCGGTGGACTTCATGCAAGAAAGCTCATTCAAGGCCGATGATTGCGTGCAACAGGCCCAGGAAGCCGGCCTCGCGCTGGCTGAAATTACCGGCGCCGTGGCACAGATGCGCGAAAGCAACACCCAGATCGCCGTGGCCGCCGAGCAACAAAGCCATGTCGCCGAAGAAATGAACCGCGCCGTGGTGAGCATTCGCGATGTGACCGAAAACACCGTGCATCAAACCGTGGCGTCGGCCACCACCAGCAATGAACTGGCGACGTTGGCCGGGGAGTTGAGCAAGGCGATTGGGCAGTTGAAGTTGTAAGACTGTTCCAGCTGTAATCCGACTCCTACGACCAAGCTTCGGTTTACCTGAGGTTAAGACGAAACTTCCTCGCTATTTCCGCGCATAACGCCGACTTCTTTTACCTGACAACCGCTGCAAAGTCCCTCGCCTGATCAAACAGTGCGAGGGATTGCAGATGGCGGTGTTCGTTAAAGCCCTGGTGGATGGGGCTGTCTCTTGATCTCGGTACTGGCCAACCTGGTGCTGGTGCCCATAGATCCCGAAGCGCCGAAGGTTGAGCGCGTATTCGCGGATTTCCGTACCTGCCTGAATACCTTTGATAAGTGGGCCGACAGCTTCTTAAGTGGTTCGGCACTTAGCGTGGAGCAGGTGTTCAAGGTTGGGGAAGACGTCGCACTGGTCGCGCCGATCTCTTCCGACAAACCCAGCCGCACCGTCGCTCAATGCAAAGCCCAGGGTGGGCTGACGCTGGTGCATCTGTTCGAAAGTACGCAGTTCGTGCCTATCGGCAACACGCCCGTGATGCTGCAAGCCGTTGCGCCGGACGGCAGCCCGGTAGGTGCGCCACTGCATCGGACCATTGGCCCCAGCGGCATT
>NZ_JAOTNW010000026.1:0-62916 GCF_036346515.1 Pseudomonas sp. AM4(2022) | reverse complement strand
GTTTGATTGCAGGGTGTCAGTTGGATAAGCGTCGGCCATCAGACCAACGCCCTGCGCTCAAGCACAAAGCGCCGCAACTGATCCCCAGGCAGTGCCTTGCTGAAATACCAGCCCTGGATAAACAACTCAGGCCCGTTACTCAAAAACGCCAACTGCTCAGCCGTCTCAACCCCCTCCACGACCACGCCCAGGTCCAAGGCCTCGCAGAAGCGCAACATACCGGTCAGCACCTGGGCGCCTTTAGGGTCACGCTGGGCCACCACAAAACTGCGGTCGATCTTGATGAAGTCCACAGGAAACTGGTGCAAGTAACTCAGCGCAGAAAACCCAGTGCCAAAATCATCCAGATAGACCTTGGCCCCCATGGCCTGCAACTTCTGGATGGTCTGGCGGGTGGCCGGGATGTCGCTGACCAGCGCGTCTTCGGTAATTTCCACTGAAACCTGCCCACGGGCCTGGGCAAGAATTTCCACCAGGCGGTCGCCATAGGCGGCGTCCTTGAGCGTGGTGCTGGAAATATTAATTGTCATCGGCAGTTCAAAACCCACCTTCTGCCATTTCTGATACTGGCGCACGGCCTGGGATGCCACCCACACGTCCACGTCCGGCATCAGCCTGGCATGCGCCAGCCATTGCAGGAACTCCCAGGGCGAATGCACCGTGCCCTGGCTGTCCCGGGCGCGCATCAGTGCCTCGCAGCCGGTGCACAAACCGGTGCGGGTGGAGACCTGGGGTTGAAACTCAAGGTAGAACTCGTAATCGCTGATCTGCTGGATACGGTTCAACTCAGCGGCCTGGCGGGCCAATGTCTGGTGGGTGGCCAGCACCGGGTCGAACTCCAGCAGGCGGCCTTTCTCTTCAAGGCCGCGAAACGTCATGTCAAGGGACTTGAGGTACACCGTTCCGCCATCGCTGGACTGGCGATGAATCGCCCTGACGTAGGGCGCATATACCAGGGTGCCGGCGCCCAGCAGAACGATCTGCAACACCACCGCCGCCACGTCGCCATGGGTGCTGAGGTAAGCGTTGAGCAGCACTGGGGCGGTAAAGGGCACGCTGGCCACCGCCGGCGAGACCCAGCCCAGTTGCACCACCATCAACGCCACCATCGCGTTGAACGCCGGTACCAGTAGAAACGGTATGAACAGGCGCGGGTTGAGGATGATCGGCAAACCGAACAACAGCACTTCGCTGACGTTGAATAATGACAGCGGCAAACTGGCCATCGCCAACAAGCGCATGGACTGGCTCTTGGAAAACAGCAGGATCGCCAATAGCAGGCATAAGGTTGCGCCCGAGCCACCGATAAAGGCAAAACTGCCCAGCAAGCCGTTGTTGAGCAGGTACAGCACCGGCTCCCCCGCCGCCAACGCTGCGCCATTGAGCGCCACCGCCTGGTCCAATGCATCGAATAACGGCTGCATGGCATACACGCCGTGAATCCCGAAGAACCACAGCAGCGAATTCATCAGGGTGACAAACAACCCGCTGCCGTAAGGCGTCTGCAACGCATCAAGCACCTGCGGCCCCTGGATTTGCGCCACATGGGGGATCAACAGCAGCAACGACAACACCGCCACCAACGACAAGGCCGTGAGTGCGCCAGGTATCACCATGTTGATGGTGCCCTTGAGGTTATGGCCGACCAGGTCCTGGTTGACCAGCCGCGTCCAGCGAAAGCGGTGCAGCCAGGCGATGGCCGGCACATTGATCAAGGGCGAAGCAATGGCAATAAACAGTAGGAACGTGGCCGAAGCGCGCGGGTACTCACGCAGCACGAAGGTGGCGACCACCACATGGGCCAGGCACAGGAAGGCGACCGGCAGTTGTGGCAGACGGTGTTGAATCGCCAACATGTAACCGATGGAGGCCGCCACCAGCAACGGGATCACCGAGCTGATCTGTTTATGCAGCCCGGCCAGGAAACTCACCACCTGCGGATCGAACCCCAGCGCCAGGGCGCATTCGGACAGGATCAGGAAACCAGCGGACACCAACAGGCACGGCAGGATCCACAGCAGTCCCTCCCGAATCGCACGCAACGACTCCGTGCTGGCCAGGACCGCCAGGCGCTGTGTCAGGAAAAGCTTGAACAGGGTGTGCGCCATGGGCCGTCCTCTGCCTGTCACCGACTGCCGCTGAAGATCAGGGCCGGAAACACCCGCTAACGCTACACGCCCTGATAGCCGAAGCGAAAGCCTTTATCCCCGTCCCTGCCCGGCTTTTTTACCAGTGAATGCCGGGTTGCTAGACTAAATCCCTACAGATTTATCGAACTTTCTGACTGGAATCATCCCCTAAGGCTGTCTGAGTCGGTATCATCCGCACGGTTTGTGCGTGTTAAAGGATGTTACAACCTGTCTGATAATGGGTACGCACTCAGGGAATCTTGCCTGGAACGACAACAGGCCAAAGGAGAGAACCTCACTATGCAAGACAAGCGCTCAAGTCACATGCGTCCTCTGTTTGTCACCATCCTGCTGTGGTTGTGCAGCGTGGTGTTGCTGTTTGTAATCAAGAACCTCATTGAATTGTTTACCGGGCCTGTGGCTGAAACCTGGGTAGACCTGACCCTGGTGCTGGTCGCTTACCTGATGTTTTTCTTGCTTGCGCCGTTGCAGAACTGGATGCGACGCAGGTCGCGTAAGCGTGCCCGCCACCACCTCAACGCACGCGCGTCCGATAGCAACTCCCACCCTTCTCATTAAGGTGTCTACCTGTGTCGGCACCCAACGATACGCACCAACTTGCACTGGACAGATTCCTGCGCGAACAACCGCAGGTCGCTGCCGAGCTGGACAGCCTTAACCCGCTGATAGCCCAGGCCAAGGGCGAAACCCTGGCGCAGTATCGCGCCGAACGCCTGCATGAGGCTTTCGAAGCACACGCTGAACAGCAAAAGTTATTCGCCTGGGAATTGACCCTCAAGCTGACGGCCGATTCGACCGAAGCCTTCGAGGCCCAGCGGCGCGAGGTGCATAAAGAAGTCGCACAGATGGCAGGCATGGACTGGGCGCAGTACTGCCAGTTGCACGGCTTAGCCGTTTGACCTTTACCCTACAAGCACCAGCGTGCTCGATTGCGCCCCATGACGTGGCGCAACTCGGCGACCGTTATGCTTCGGTGCTGCGGGTCTATCGCCAACGCTGCCTGTAACGCCGTCCAGCAATGCCTGGGCAACTGCGCGGGCCGGGGCAGACAGACCGTGGAGGCGCGCTCGCCAACGCGCTTGCCGTGGGCCAGTTCGTACAGGATGCAGGCCACGCCGTACAGGTCGGCAGCAGCGGTCAGCGCACCGCCGGCCAACAGTTCCGGGGCGGCGTAGGCAGGTGTCCAGGCATTGAAACGACTGCGGCTGACACTCGGCAAACCCATTGCGGTCTCTGCTTGAGCCTGGCCCAGGCCGAAATCGAACAAGCGCACGCCCTCCTCGCCCACTATGACATTGGCTGGTTTGACATCACCGTGCAGAACGTCTTGCTGGTGGGTGTAGACCAACGCATCCAGCAACTGCAAGGCGATGGGTCGTAACTCCCGCCAGGGCAAGCCATAGGGGCACTCCAGCAGCAGGCGGTCCAGCGTCACCCCTTGCAGCAACTCCATGGTGAAAAACGCAACTTGACTGTGTGTATCGACCTCAAACGAAAACGCCCGTACCACATGCTCGTGCCTCAGGCTGCGGGTCAACGCAAACTCGCTGTACAACAACACATGCGCGTCGGGGCACTGGGAAATGGGTTCGTCAAGTAGCTTGATCGCTACCTTGGAACAGGGTTCGCCCAATTGCTCGTGCAACAGGTCGCGCGCGCGGTACACCCTGCCCATGCCACCTCTGCCCAAGACACGTTCAAGGTGGTAGCGCCCAGACAGTAAACGGCAGGGTTGAGCTACCGAGTTCAAGGCTGCACCACAACCGCAGTCAGATCATCACGTACCGGCCGGCGCAACGCCGCCGCAAATAGCCGTTCCACTGCCCGTTGAGGCGTGCCCATGCTCAACGCCCGCCCCAGGTCAACGTGGCTGAGGGCCTGATACAAGCCATCACTGCACAACAAAAATACATCCCCAGGGCGGGTACGCAGTTCCAGTACCTCAAGGTGCAACCGCGAACGCGCGCCAACGGCCCGGGTCAAGGCCCTGGCACCCGGGTAAGCCTGGGCTTGCGCCACACTCAACTGACGCTCGTCCATGAGGCGCTGCAGCAGCGAGTGGTCCTTCGACAATTGGTACAAACTCTGGTCGCGCCATAAATAGCAGCGGCTGTCTCCCGCCCATAGGCAGGCCGCCCGGCCCTTCTCCAACAACAGGGCAACCACGGTGCTGCCCATCGTCACTTCACCGGTTGCGCCAGGTTCTGTCCATGCGCGTCGTACTCCTTGGTTGACGTCCTGCAACCTGTGGCGAACCGTCTGAATACGCTGGTCAAGGTTGCCGTCAGCCGACACTGAAGCCAAGTGGCTGACTACCCACTGGCTGGCGACATCCCCATGCCGATACCCGCCCATACCGTCCGCCACCGCCCAGCAACCCGTGCTCGGGTTGTCCAGGAATGCATCCTCGTTGCGCAACCGCGCCAGGCCTCGCTGCGTGCGCCCGGCGCTGCGCCACGGGGAATCCATCGGGTTCACAGCTGCTCCGGCAGGCGAAAGGTGCGCCATGTGTCCATGTCAAACGGGCCAGGCGTACGCTGGCTGGTGAGCCGGTAATTGGCGCGCAGGCCGGCGAGGTCTGCCTTGAGGATCTGTATATTTCGGCCACTGGCGGGCTCTTTCTGCAGCAGGTCCAGGAACCGGAACAACGACCACGCCCCCGTGTCCTTTTCGATGCCCAAGGGGCGCTGCTCCGCGCCTCTCTCCAAGACGAGGCTGCTGCGCCCATTGTCTGCGTCGGTGGGCCAATGGAACGCCATGGGTACGATCGGACCGTGGCGATACTCCAATTGCTGGTCGCCAAACCGCAGGATCGCTCGGCTGACCGATGGGTCCAGGCTGTAGGGTGCCAAAGTGAATCGCACGGACAACTCCCCCGCGTCTTCGGTAAAAAAGCCGCGGCGGATGACCTGGGTCTTCATCAATTGCTCCAGTAGCGCACGGGAAACCGGCAAACTCTGGCCATCGAGCCCACGCAATCGGTAGCGGCTGCCGTCGGCACTGATAAAAGGCCGCAGGTAGCCCTCATAAAAGCGCGCCATCACCCCGCGTGGCTTGAAGAACTCCTGAAAATCGTGAAGGGCGACCTCACTGCTGGCGTGCGCATTGAATGGGTAACGTCGACCAATGGCCTTGGCATAAAGGCTATGCACCTCGCTCTGATAACGTTGGTTGACGTGCACATAGGCCTGTTCCAGCAAATGCCGCCAACTGTCATCGGCCATACCTTCGAGCCAGCCGGCAACGGGCAGCGGCAGACGCGCGGCGGCGTCTCGCAGATGGCCCAATGCATCCTGCTGGCCCTCCATGCGCTGCCTGGCACGCAGGAAGGCGGCCTGCTCGGGTGCGCTGTCCCGGTTCAATGCCGTCAGTTGCAGGTGCACTTCATCCAGCAGACGCAAGGCCTGAGTCAGCTCTACGCCGGGGTTCTGCTGCTCATCCAGCAATTGATGCAAAGGCTCAAAGCGGCGCTGCAAGGCGCGCCGCGGAGCCTCGACAATAGCCGCCTGCCCAGCCGTCAACCTCGACTTGGCCATCTCGCCCAGGTCTGCCGACTGCTGGGCCACTTTGTCCAGCAGTCCGTGGCCTGGCAACAAACGTGTATTTTCACGCACCTGTTGCAAGAGACGAATCAAGGGCGATTGCGCCGACGTCAGGTTCATCAGTTGCTCGGCATCCTGGCGCAGGTTGTCAGTCTCTTGCAGCCTGACTCGGCCAAGCGCATCGCTCCAGACATCGGCATACTCGCTGAAATAACGTTGCTGCAGTTCAGCCATCAGGCGCCGCAAGTCCTGGGGCTCCAGGTCGGAGCCCTCGCCGAGCACCCAGTTGTCCTGGGTGATGGCGTTTACCAACCGCGGGCCCTGAGCCTCGAAGTACTGTACATAGCGTTTGGTATAGAACCCCGGCACAGGCGGATCGATAGCGGCAAACACCTTACCCTCGGCCAGACGCAACGGCTCCAGGCTGCGCGCTTGTTCGCGCAATACCCGATAGACCCCATCGGCCAACGATTCGCCCCTCAGCGCTTCACGGGCCTGGGCCACCCGTTCCTCGTTGAGTGACACCACAAAGGGTTGCTCCAGCAGCCGCGCAAGGTGCACATTGAGGCGCTTCTGTGTTGGCATATCCCCGGCAAACCGCACCGACCAAAGGCTTGCGATATGTTCTGCCAGCCAGGTCGTGTCACGGCGTTCGCGCAGATTGAGCATCAGGTAGGCACGCAGGTCGTCGAGCAGCCGCTCCCGGTCCCCAAGGCTGGCAATTACCTGTTCTTCCAACTGGGCGGCTGTCCAGGCCAGAAATGGCTTTTGCAGCGCGTGCTCATAGGCTTGATCGACGCTGGGACGGCTCAGTTCGCCCTGATACAGCCCGGTGCGCTCCACCAGGCGTACATCTACCGGCCCTGGAAAAACCTGGGTCGCCGCCAGTCGCGCGTCCAACAACGCCAACAGCGCCGTGCTTTCATCGTCGGCCGCAAGGGCGAGCGGCGGGTGTGAGGTCAGCGCCGACAATTGCGCCAAGCGTTGGTGGTTGACGGAATAACTGTGCCCCCATAGCCCGCCGACACCGCCAATAACCAGCGCCGCAGCCATCGCCTGCGCGCCCTGGCGCCAACGTAGACGTTGCTGTTCCTGAGCCTGCAAACCCGCAAGGTCGGCCTCGGCGAAGATCACCTGGCTGAACAGGCCCTGCACAAAGCGCGGGTGCCTGCCATCGGCGCAGGTCAAGAAGAACCCTCGCAACCCGTTGATGGCTTGGTAACGATGAGCGCAAAACGCCATGTCAACGAACAGGCTGACGCGCTCCCCCATTCGTGCTGCCTGCTGGGGAAACTCCAGCATCTGCCCACGTCGCCCGACATTGCGCTCCTGATGCAGTCGCCCAATCAGCTCACTGTTCAAGCGCTGCAACAATTGTTCGACCGCCTGACGAACCTGTGTTGTGTCAGCACCGTCGGCGCAGTCTTGCAGGTGCTGACCCAGCACGCTGTCGGCACTTTCTCCAAGGGGTGAGTCGAAGAATTCAGCGAATCCCGGCAACCGGTCGGCGTGGGTCAACACCAGGTAAATCGGCACATCCACATGCAACGTCTGTTGGATCTCTTGCAAGCGCGAATGTACATGGCGTGCGTGATGATCCAGGTCGTATTCGTTGGTACTCGACAGCATGTCGACCGATAGCGTCACCACCACACCGCTGAGCGGCCGCACTCGGCGGCGCCACCGGAGCAGATGCAACAAGGTGATCCAGCCTGCGGCGTCCACTGAAGGGTCGGGCTGGGTAAGGTAGCGTCCCGGGGTGTCGATCAGCACGCCTTCGTCGCCGAAATACCAGTCACAATGAGCACTGCTACCGATCGGTCGCGGTTGCGCGTGGTCCAGCGCCAGCGGCAAGCCCGCTGCCGCCAGTAACTGCGTCTTGCCACTGCCCGGCTCACCGATCAACAGGTACCAGGGCAACTCATGACGCCAACGTGCGTTACGTTCTCCATAATGGCGGGATATTTTGAGCAGGTGCACGGCTTTCTTGAACCGACTGCGCAGGTGCCGGCGCTCGTCCTCCACCCGCGTCATCGGCTGCTGGCGCACCTCGCGTTCTGGCCTTTGGCGCCAGGCGGTAAAACCTGAGCCCACAAACGCCATCGCCAGTCCCCATAGCAAGAACACACCGCTGATGGTGACCAACCGAGCAGTCGCCCCTGCCCAGATACGGTGATCATCCACTGCCAGCAGCGGCCCCAAGAACCACACCATTGCCGCGCAGGAAAGCACCAGCAACAGGCTCCACACCCAAATCCTGCCCAGCACGGTGCCCACCCCCTTGAAGAATGCGATCATTCATTGCTCCCAGCGTTTACAAGGGCGTACGGACCAGATCCGACGCCGAAAGTTGAAGGGGGTGCAGCGCGTTTGTACGCTCGTTGCTCAGCACCCAGGCAAACCCTGTGTACATCGCCAACACACACACCAAGGTGAGGCCGGCCCACCAAGTGGCAGGGATGACCCGCACTTGCTTACGCCGGTCGGCCCGCTGCTGGGCAGGCAGTAGCGCTTGCGCCGCCGGCTCCCCACGTACGTGCCTGATCTGGCGATACAAGGCATCGCGGACGGCCTCAAGTTGCGCCACGCCCCGCTCCATTACCCGGTATTTGCCTTCGAACCCCAGGGACAGGCACAGGTACAGCAACTCCAGCATCGCCACGTGCTTCACGGGGTCGCGCGTGAGGCGCTCCAGCAACTGGAACACTTTTTCGCCGCCAAAGGTTTCGTTATGGAAGCGGCTCAGCAGGCTCATCTTCGACCATTCGCTTTGCGCCCCCCACGGCGTCGTCACCACCGCCTCATCGATCACGCTGCACAACACATAGCGCGCCGACATGACCTGGCTGTTCTCCACGCCGCCCTGCAAGGCGCGGGTTTCGAACTGAGTCACCGCCAACACTAATCGGTCGTTGAGCGTGCCCAGGTTTTCACGGCCCGAGCAGACCCTGAGCCCAATAACCTCGAACAATACCGCCCAGGCTGCGGCTACCAGCGGGTTGAGCCCTGCCTGAAAGCTCTGCGTATCGAGCCTGTGGCCGGCGTAGATCATGCGGTCTTCCAGCTGTTCGTAGCGCGGCGGCGATGGGAAATCCGTTAACGGCCCCTGGGCAGGCTCATGAGTCTCCCGGTCGAGCAGGACGGTTTTTTCATCCTGGGTATATTCACTGTCCATGGCATTCAGTTCCTGATGGCCCAGAAGTCGAGTTCAAGCCCGGTGAATTCACCCCCTACGTGGAAAGCGAAACCACCCGACTGTTCCAGCTGTGCGATATCACGGGGGCTCATATCGAGCACGAAATAGGTCTTGCCGGCATGGAAAGGAATCTGTCGCGGCGCCACTGGCAAAGGCTTGACCTTGATACCGGCCAAGTGCAGGTTGACCAACTCGCGTATGCGCTCAACCGGCGCGACTTTCAGGTGTGCTGGCAGACGCTGGCGCAATTCCTGCGCCTCACACTGCGCGGTGGCCGCCAGGATGAAGGTGGCGGTGCCAAGCAATTTCAACTCGCTGACCGGGCATACCAGCACCCCGTACTGGCGAGGCTGCAATGCCAACTTGATCGCCTGTTGCTCCAGCACCACCGACAGCGCCGTGCGCACCTGCGCCATCAACCCGCGAAAACTGGCGCCCTGATCGCCGTGTTGATAGTGAACATCCAACTGCGCGCGTTTACTGTCCGTGGTGAAGGTTGATAGCTCCCCGAGCAGCGACACCAGCGCACGGAACACCGCTTCGGGCCGCACCCGCGCCTGGCTCAGGCAGTGGCGCAGCTCCAGCTCACTACGATTGATCACTTGCAGCATCAGGAAATCGGCGATTTGCGTGCCTGGGGCCGTGCTCTCGCCACGAATGCGCGCCGCGATGGCATCGCCCCGACTGGCAAGCAGGCCAATCACCTCCTTGAGACACGACGCCACGTACCCATGCTCCTGCACGAAGATAAACGTCGGGATGAACGCCGTATCCAGGTTCACACCGCCTTCACCGCTGGCGTCGAGTACCTGGGCCACCTTGAGCTTGATGAAGTGCTGGTCACCCGCCTGTTCACCCAACAGAAGACGTAAGTCCGGGCGCGCGCAGTGGATTCGGCAACGCGTATCCGCCCCCACGTTGGAATCCCCCACTTCCACTTCACAGCTGAGGTAGCGCGCCAACACCTCGCTTTGCTCAGGCCGGCGGACTTCAAGGTGACTGCCGCTGGCCAGCGGTAGCGCCAGGTAAACCCCTTGCGCGCCCGAATCCCTTGGCACCTGCACCACCAGCGGCTCCATGGCAGCATTCAAGTCAAACAGGCTGCCGTCCGGCAACACGCCGCTGGCCTGGTTGACCACCAGCTTGCCCAGCTTGAGGTACTGCGTATTGAGTTCGAGCGTGAGCAAACCCCAGGTGTCTCTGCCCAGCAGGCGGGTCTGATTGAGCTGCTGGTGGTAATAACGGTCGTTGTGCTGCAAGTGCTGTGGCCGCAACAGCATGCCTTCCTGCCAGATAACTTTATGAACCTGCATGTTATTGCGTCTCCACACTGGCGAGCGGGTCAGCAACACGTATACCGCCTTGGTCCAGCACCAGCTCGGCACGGTTGCGTTGCTGCACCGTCAAGGGCACCAACAGCCGCCACTGGACATGGGGCAAGTCTCGGTAAGCGGCCAGCACACCCACAAAACGACTGTCGGGAGCGATTCGCAGTTTGAGCGCCAACCGGTCACCCGGACGCAGCTCAACCTCCTCGCTGCCGACCCAGTCCTTTGGCAGCGTCTGCTGCGCATTGCCATACAGGCTGAAGAAGTCGGCATGTTCAAAGGCAACGCCATGGCGCAGTTCGATCAACTGCACCACCACGGGAGAAGGACGACCGTGCAAATCCGGGTTGACGTGTTCGCTGGCGGTCAGCACCACGTCCAGCTTGGTCAGCGTGGAAAATGGCGAGACGGCGCTGCAACCCGCCAACAGCCCGCATAAGAGCAACAACGAAACAAGGGTGGCTCGATACATGATTATCATGCTGGAAAATCAATGTGCAGGCTGGAGATCAGGCGCACCTGCTCCTCATAGGCCTTGGCGAAGTCGCCGGCCAACGGGCGATCATTCAACTGTTCTTGCGCCACCACACGCTGGTAGTAACGCTGGTAGTCACGCCACCGCCCACCATCGGAGAAAAACCCGGCAGGCTTGCCCTGGGACGCAAAACACCCCAACAGATGGCTGGGTTCAAAGACAGCGCGGGCATTACGCATGGCGTTTCGACAAGCGGCCAGCAACGCAACCTGATGCACCTGCAGTTCTAGGTGCACTTGGGTAATGGCGCGCACCGCGGGCAGTTGACCCAGCTCCCGGGTATCGAGCATCGTGGCTAAAGCAGCATCGGTGTCGCTATACACTTTCAAGGGATTCTGGCCGGTGCCCTGACCGGCGAACGGCGCCATACCCAGTTCGTTATTCAGTTCTTCACGGGTGCGCAAACCTTGTTGCAGCCCTTCGATCGTCACCCGAAACAAGCGTGCCACCTTGATCGCCAATGCCTCCCGGGCCGGTGTGTCGAGGGCCGTCAGGTCCACACCCAGGACCGCTGCAAATTGCGACCAGAACACCTCGTCGGTCGACGGCGGCGTCGCAACAGCGGGTACCGCGGCAACCTCCATCGAAGGGTCTTGCCGCCGCGGCAATACCACGTGCTCGCAATCGGCCCCATAGTGATCTGCCCATACCGCTTGCTCATCGGCACTTTTGCTCAAGGCTTCCAGATCATCCGACGTGGCCTGCATCTGCCGATCAAGGTCCAAGCCATGCAGCGGGTCCAGCGACAGGAAAGCGTCATCGGGAATCGGTACTGCCGCAGGCGCCAGCAGCTCGTCGGAAGGTCGCGGCGATTCCAGCAGTCGCGCACGTATCGTCAACACCCCCAACTCGAATACGTCGCCGTCACTGATCAATCGTGCCTGCCCCTTGCGCAGGCGCTCGGAACTGTTGGCTACCCCGATACCGTTGCGGCTGATATCCGTAAGGAAATAACGACCTTCACGGTAACCGATCAATCCATGATGGCTGGAGAGTACGCGGCTAGCGTCAGGGATCACCCAGTCACATCCAGGACCACGCCCGATCACGCCGCCGGCACCGTCAAATACTTTGCGGGCCAAAAGTAGGCTCTGGTCGCTTTCGCACGCGCAGACCTCAAACACAAGCTGCAGCTTCATGCCCCCTCCTTTCAGCGGCCACGAATGATCGCCTGCGGGTCACCCAAGGGGTGGTACTCGGCATCATCGAACACATAGTTGGCGTTACAGCCTCCCAGCAAACACATCACCAGCACGACGACGTGCCATGGACGATCAGGCATCAGGTTTCTCCCACAGTAAAAATCAAGTGCGCCATTCAGCGTTCCTCCCGGGCATCGCCAAAGGGAATGTTCAAACGGGCAAGACGGTAAAGCAGCGTGCGCCGGGCGACCCCCAGTTCCCGCGCGGTGCGGGTGCGATTACCGTGGTTCTTGTGCAGGCAGTCGAGCAGGAACGTGCGCTCCACTCGCTCCATCCGCTGGCGCAGCGTCACGTCATCGGAAGTGGCCGGCTTTGGTGCCAGCGGCAGCGCCAGGTGCTCGGGCCGGATCACGCTGTCGTCACACAACAACACGGCGCGCTCCACCAGGCATTTGAGCTCGCGTACGTTGCCGGGAAAACCATGGCTGAACAGTTGATCGAGGGCGGTATTCGACCATTCGACAGGTGGCCTCCCCAGCGCTGCGCACACCTTGCCTGTGAAATGGCGCGCCAGTTGCAGCACATCGCTGTCCCGCTCGCGCAAGGCCGGTAAGGTGATGGGAAACTGAGCCAGTCGGTAATAGAGGTCTTCACGAAAGCCCCCTTCGGCGACCATCGCCGCGAGGTCGCGATGCGTCGCGGCAATGATGCGTACGTCGACCTTGTGTGCCGCACTGGCACCCAGCGGGCGAACCTCACCCTCCTGCAATACCCGCAGCAACTTGGCTTGCAAGGGCAGCGGCATATCGCCGATCTCATCCAACAGCAACGTACCGCCATGTGCGGCGTCGAACAGCCCCGCGTGATTGCGATCGGCGCCAGTGAACGCACCTTTGCGGTAGCCGAACAGCTCACTTTCAAGCAACCCTTCCGGGAACGCCGCGCAGTTCTGCACGACAAAAGCCTTGGCCTTGCGCGGCCCGGCCGCGTGAATCGCCCGGGCCACCACTTCCTTGCCCGTGCCGGTCTCGCCCTGCAGCAGCACGGTGTAAGGGGTGTGCAGGACTTTACTGATCAACCGGCATGCCTGCTCCATTGCCGCACTGGTGCCAATCAGGCCGTATGCGCCAGCTAAGGGTTTGTTGCCTCCGGGCTTTGGATCAACGTTGGGCTGCCTACCGCGCAGTACGCGTAACTGGTTCACGGCGTAGCTGCCCAAATGCCCCAAGGAAGGGGCGTAGCCTTGCAACTGGGCCGGCTGTTGGCGGGCGCACACCAGCATCCCAATTATCCGCTCACATCGATTGAACAGCGGCACGATTAATAGCGCACGCCATGGTGTCGCCAATGCGGGCAGAAAACCTGTGTCATGGCCGCTGCCTTGCACATCCTCCAGGCTCAACCCAGTGCCCTGGGTCAAGGTGTCGTGCAGCAACTGTTGGGAATGCTGACCAGACCGTGGAGGCACTACGGTGAGCGACGGCACCTGGGCAAGATGTTGGGCGATCAGTTCAAGCCGGCCGGTCACTTCATCGAGCAGATACAATTGGCTGACGTCACACTGGCTCACCCGGGCCGCCGCGCTGACACATCCGTCAGGTAACGCGTGTTCATCACGCTCGAACCCCAAGCGTGCGAAACAGGCAGACAGTGCGTCGGCATATATCAGCGGGTCGGCCCCCTCACCAATCAGGTTATCGGTCATTGGCTGCACCCGCAGAAATCCACCAGGGCCGATGTTGTTTCCAGCCGTGCTGACAGCGCGCCGATCATGTGTTGCAAATCCCTGTTCATCATGTCCATTCATCCCTAATGAAAATTACGGGTTAGCGTGACTACGCCATCGGCCCGCTCGTGCCCCAGCCAGGTGGTCCAACCCAGGCGGCAAACCGTGTTTTCGCCAATGTGCAGGGCCCTGATCTGACCCTGCGCCAGTACCAGACGCAGGTCGTATTCCAATGGGTCGCGCAGGGTCAGGCGCACCAGCGAACGCAGCGGCTGACAGGCCTTTCCCGTGGGCAGGAAGTCGTGAAAACGCCGCCACCCCAACGCGCGGACATGCACCCTGAAGTTGCCACTGCGGTCAGCGACTCGGCGCCCTAAGACCAGGTCCTCGCCAAGCACACTGTTGGCCCGTCCAAGGTCATTGCGCTGTACCTGGCTGATCTCGACCTGGCGTTCAACCCACTGCTCGATAAACAACGCGTCGTGCTTGAAGTAGTAACGCAGGACCGACTCGATCAACGCCGCCGAGTGCACACGCACACTCAGCAGGCCCAGGTATGGCAGCAGGCGCTTGCAATCGAGCTGGGAAGCGCCACGGATCGCAGTGCCGCCCAAACCCGTCAAGGCAAACATCTGCGCGGAAAAACCATCATTGGCGCCTGCCCGGAAACACGCCCGATAGCGGTATTTGCGCCAGATCGGGAGCATCAGCCGGTGCAAGCGATGATGGAACAGATCCAGGAAATCTCGAGTCGGGTTGCCGCCTGGCTGTTCGGCAAATGCCTGCTCACCATAAAACGCAGGCAGTGGGGACCCGGCGCCAAATAACCCCAGTACATTGAGGCGCAGGCGCGCGCGCAAATGTCCATGCTCCATAAAGAACTCCACTCGGTCGATATCGTGCGCGGCAAACCCCAAGCCAGGGTTGGCCTGGAACTCCAACTGGTCGTACAACGCGTCCTCATCCAGCAGCGGATGAGCCTCACGCAATCGCTCGGTCACCTGCAAAACCGCCTGGAACAGCGTGTATTCACGGATACCACGGCAAAGTTGATTCAGAGCAGGGGCTGCTGTCCCATCAGGGATGGCCATAAATACACGTCTCCTTGTGTGCTGATGACACGCAACTCGTGATGGGAATTGAGGCTGGCATAAAGCGCAAAGAACTGATTGAGGACCGAAGCGAATACAAATAAGTCGCCCTGGCCGACAAAGCCTTGGGAGTCGACCGTCAGATCGACCCGCACACCTCGCACGGGCAACCCACGATGCAGGCGATCCATCGCGTCATGACGGATAGCACGCAAAGCCCCCAGTCTTTTCTGGCTGACCTTCAGCGCCTGGCGATCGTAATAACGCGGCAGGTCGTAGGTTGCTAGAATCGCCTTCAAGGCGTTGATGTCGGTCAACGACAAGTAGTTGAGCGACATATTGCTGATGAGCTTCCACAGGAAATCCTGGTCCAGGGGCGGCGCGTAGCTCGCCGTTGGCGCGGTGATATTGCGAAACGTCAACGACTCCGGTGTGTGTTCGCCGGGCTGGTGGATATCGCCTGCACGTAATTGCCGTGGCAGGTTGCAATTGGTACAGGTCAGTTCGACCGACAGGGTTTCCTGGCCCTGTTTGCGGCGGTTGCCGAACCCCATCCAGGTGTCGAGTCCGGCATGTTGCACCGACGAACGTTGGCGAATGCTGTAGCTGGGCGGTGCCGCCACAGGCTCGCTGTGGCAGTCATGTTCAAACGACTCGAACGGCACGTAGGTTTGATAGCCCAAGCCACCGGGGCGCCAGCCGGTGACCCGGTCCACTGAATACACGCTGGCATTGCCCGGCGTGTACTCCCCAGGCACCAGGAGGTACTCGTCCTGTTTACCGTCCAGGCGAATGGGAATTGCATCCTGTGTAAACAGGTTGACGATGGGCGTGCAATACAGCTTCACGTTATCCAGGGTAGGACGCAGGGGCTCGCGACCCTGACTGCGGAGCTCGAAACGCATCACCAGGCCGCGCGCCTGCCGGAGCAACTCGTGAGACAACGTGTGCAACACCTCCAGGCCTTCGACATCGACAAACAGGTACTTCTCGGGAAACGCGAAGTACTCCTGCAGGTGCCGATAGCCCTCCAGCGTGTTCTGCGGATAAGGAATCAGCGCCTGTTCCTGGGAAAACCCCACTGGCCGGACCTGGTTGGCATTGAGCCGCAGCGTCAGGGGTTGGCCATCGCCGGCGCTGATCGGCAGGCCATCTTGATCCACGAGCTGCAGGCTGATTCCGGCCAGATGGCGCAACAGACTCAGGTACAGACCCTGACTGATGTAGTGGTCACCGGCCAGGTGCAGTCGCAGCGAATCGAATACCAGCTCACTGAAGCTGCCGTCGACACTCATGCACAGGCGCAAATCCAACCAGGCCCCTTCGCCCTGGCATCTATATTCCAGGTCAGTGAGTTGCAATGGCATGACGTTGGTGGCATAGCATGTACGGAACTGGCAACGCTCACCGTGTATGGGAGCGCTTTGCACGGCGGTGTCCCGCTCCACCCGAACGCTTGGGCCGGCGCGTTTCAACGGGTCGAATTGCAAGATGCTGAAGGCCGGTATCGGGCGCATGTAATGGGGCCAGAGCAAGTGCATCAACGAGTGTGTCAACTCCGGCAGTTCGTCATCCAGTTTCTGACGCAAGCGCCCGGTCAGGAATGCAAAGCCCTCCAGCAAGCGCTCGACATCCGGGTCCTGGCCCGCTTCGCCGAGAAACGGCGCCAGGGCGGGATTACGTTCGGAAAAACGCCGCCCCAGTTGGCGCAACGCACTAAGTTCGCTTTGAAAATAACGGTTAAGCGTCATCGGCACAGACCTCAACCCGCCCGGTATCCGTGAGGCGCGCGTGGAACACCACAGGATGCAGTACGCCCTCAATCATTCGCTCAGCCTCAATGGCGAATGCCAGGGACAAGGAGTCACGCACAACCGGCAATAGCCTGACACGTACATTCGTCAGCCGCGGCTCATAGGCCTGGATAAAACGTTCGATATGCAGCCGCGACTGGCTCAAGGACTCATGTAAGCTGAGCCGCATGTCATTGAGGTCAGGCAAGCCATAATCAGGCAGCGTCTGGACACTGCCCGCACGAGTGCTGAGCATTTTCCCCAAATGTGCGGCGATGGACACCACGGCGGCGCCCGGGTTAGACGCACCCTGCTCGAGGCGTTCGAAAAGGCTGTTGTGCTCAAGCATGCCCTGGCCTCTGCTCATTCTTTATCGAGCTTCCCGACCAAGGACAATGTGAAGTCTGCCCCCATGTATTTGAAATGCGGGCGTACCGTGACGTTGACCCGGTACCAGCCAGGCTCGCCCTCGACATCGCTGACGACAATGCGCGCAGCACGCAAGGGGCGCCGCCCACGCACCTCGGCACTGGGGTTTTCCTGGTCCGCCACGTATTGGCGAACCCATTTGTTAAGTTCCAACTCCAGGTCCGTCCGCTCTTTCCACGCGCCCAACTGCTCCCGTTGCAGCACCTTGAGGTAATGAGCCAGGCGGTTGACCACCATCATGTAGGGCAATTGGGTGCCCAAGCGGTAATTCAGCTCTGCCGCCCTGCCCTCCTCACTGATGCCGAAGGGTTTGGGCTTTTGCACGGAGCTGGCGGAAAAAAACGCTGCGTTATCGCTGCCCTTGCGCATGGTCAAGGCGATGAAACCTTCTTGTGCCAGCTCGTACTCACGTCGGTCCGAAATCAGCACCTCCGTAGGAATCTTGGTTTCGATCTCGCCCATGCTCTGGAAGTGATGCAGCGGGAGGTCTTCGACCGCCCCGCCGCTTTGCGGGCCAATAATGTTGGGGCACCAGCGAAAGCGCGCGAAGCTGTCGGTCAGGCGAGTGGCAAAGGCATAAGCGGTATTGCCCCACAAGTAATGCTCGTGGCTGTTAACCACATTCTCCTGGTAAGCGAAGGTCTTGACCGGGCACTCAAGGGGGTCATACGGGGTGCGCAGCAAAAAGCGCGGCACGGTGAGGCCGATATATCGGGCGTCTTCGCTCTGCCGGAAACTTTGCCATTTGGCAAACTGCGGGCCTTCGAAATGGTCCCGCAGATCCTTCAGGTCGGGCAACCCGGTGAAGCTTTCCAAGCCAAAGAAACTCGGCCCCGCCGCTGCGATAAAGGGCGCGTGGGCCATGCCGGCGACGCTGGATGCGTATTGCATCAGTTTCACATCGGGTGCACTGGGCGAAAGAAAGTAATTGGCAATGATCGCGCCCACCGGCTGGCCGCCGAACTGGCCGTATTCGGCGCTATAGACGTGTTTGTATAACCCGGACTGGGTAATTTCCGAGGAATCTTCGAAATCATCCAGCAGGTCCTCGCGCGAGACATTCAACAGTTCGATCTTGATGTTCTCGCGAAAATTGGTGCGATCGACCAGCAACTGCAAGCCTCGCCACGAAGCCTCCAACGCCTGGAAGTCCGGGTGGTGAAGGATCTCATCCATTTGTTCGCTGAGCTTGGTATCGATCTCGGCGATCATCCGGTCGACCAGGCGTTTCTTTACGGGTTCGTCACAATTATGTGGCTTGACCAGCTCTGCGATAAACGCCGACACGCCGCGCTTGGCAATGCCATAAGCCTCGTCGTCGGCGCTGAGCAATGTCTGGGAAATGATGTTATCGAGGATGCTACCGCCTTCGATAACCTGTACAGGTTGCGTGCCGTGTTGAATGGTGGTCATGGTGTCAGTGTCCTTTTACTGAAAACGTCAGGCTTGAGGCCTATCCAGGCCCAGTTCGGCGAGCACGCGTGCGCGAGAGTCGCCATTGGCCAACGCCCGCTCGATAGCGTTGCGAAAGCTGGGCGTATTGCCCAGCGGGCCCTTGAGCGCCACCAATGCCTCACGCAATGCCATCAGCTTTTGCAATTGCGGGATCTGCTCCACCAGGTTCGCGGGGTTGAAGTCCTTCATCGTGTTGATCCGCACCTGAACCGGCAGTTCTTCCCTGTCGGCTGCATCCTGGAGGCGGTTGGGAACGCTCAGCGTCAGGCTCAATGCTTGCTTGGCCAACACCTCGTCAAAGGTGTGCTTGTCGATACCGATGGGCTTGCGATCTTCGAGTTTGCGTGGGTCCGCGCGCAGGGAAAAATCCCCCAGCACCAGCAGCTTCAACGGCAGCTCGACGTCTTCCTGAGCGCCACCGACGGCGGGTTTGAAGGTAATGTTGATACGTTCCTTGGGGGCTACCGAACCGTCTTTGGCCATGGTGCTTCTCCTTTTTGATGAGGCGCTATTCAAGTACTGCTTCCAGGTCGAAATGGCACAACCGGCGATGCAGACTGTCTTTTCCGTCTTGTACGGCTTGGTTTTGTGGCAACAGGTCGTAGCAGCGATACAGCAACTGGCCGACTTGCACAGCCAGCTCCGGCTCCCAACTTTCCAGACCCGTGCGCTGTAATTGCAGGTTGAGTTGCTCCAGCTGGATCCTGGCCAGGTCATGCTTGCCGGCCGCCACACACAACCTGGCCAGCGCCAGGTACCAATGAAAGCGCGCTCGATCACCGCACGCCGCCCGCAGCCCTTGCTTGAGCACACCCACCGCAGCCTTGAGACCGTCCTTGCGCAGGCAGGGCATCACCGCCTGCAACGCGGCTTCCCAGGGCTGAGCAGCGCAGTCAACGACGACATTGGAGGGCTCAGGCTTGTGCAGGTGACGCATGACGTGAAGCGCGATCCACTCACCTGTCGCGGGGTCGGCAAAGGGCGTGCCGTCCTCGAACCGATACTCAGGCAGATTCGGCAGGCGATGCAGCAGCAGAGCGAATTGCATTTCCAGTTCGGTCATGGCGAGGTCTGCGTGCAAGGCCGCCAGGCACTCCCAGACCATGCGCAAACCATCGAACCAGAACATTGCACCGGCCAGGCTGACCTCGAGTTCAAGCAACAGATCGGCGTAATGGCCTTGGCTGAAGCGGTCTTGATAGCGCTTGCGCTTGTCGGCAGCCAATGAGCGCAGCGCCGTGACCCGCTCATTATTGGCGTCGGGATAGTTGACGAGCATCAGCCACGCCAAGGTTCGGCCGAGGCGCAAGGCGCGCGGGTCGGCGGCATCCTGACGCAACCACCAGGCACATAAAGGCCGAGCCTGCTCCTGCAATGCGCGCAGCCGTTTGTGCGCGTCTTTTTCGTTATTGAGCGGGTGCTCGGGGGCCGGCAGCGGGCTTGGCGCTGGCTTGACCCGGGCAATGACGCCCGCGACGCCGCCAGGTTCGGCAGCAGCCTGGGCCAAGTGCGCCGACAGCTGCCGGCGAACCGGCAACAGCAGCGGCGCCTCGCTGCCAAGCTGTTCACCCCATATCTGATCGAGACATTCCAGGTGCTCCAACAGCGCCTGCAATAAAGGCCGTTGGTCACTGAGCGGCAGGTTGTGTGCGCACGCTTGCTCAAGGCGCAACACCAACCAGCCAAACGCCGCAATGCGGGTACGCAGCTTAACTGGATAGACCTGCGCCCAATGGTGCTCGCAGAGTTCACGCAGCACACCGAGACCAGCCAGCAACCCAGCAAATGAATCACGTTGATACAGGGCCCAGGCTAACCAGGCGGCGACGCGCAGATCCTTGGAATGCTCACGCAAAATGCACTCGCAGATTTCGCTGATCTTCATCCAATCCGGCAAGCTCGTACCATGAATGGAGTGTGCCTTGCCCAGCTCGGTTTCCAACACCTCAAACTCGCTTGAAAAACGCATGTCGCTGCCAACAAAACTGCTTGGCGAACACGCTGCCCGGGCAAGTTCTTGGCAATCGGCATATAGCTGTTCTGAATAAACTATTTTGGTCTGCACACAACCATCCAGGGTAAGACAGGCAAAGTTAACGTCATTGTTAAAAACCCTTGAACTTGCGTTCAAAACACATCGAGGTGAGCGAACCTTAGCCACGAAAAAAACAATCAGCAAGTAACGGAGCGGAACTTAAGAAACATCCTACACGGCTTGAAAATAAAGGCCTGCGCAGCTATTTGCGCAGTCCCTCCCAGCAGAAAACATCATCAATCGCCCACAGCCTTGCATTTACCAAAACACATGACATGAGCAACTAAGTGCGCATAGGCGTGCAACTAATAGCGCTAAAAATTCACCCACAGCCCTATAATAAATACTCAATAAAGGCCACTGACTCTTCTTCGCCCTTATTTCATTGAACCTCACACTTTCAGGCACGTTTCTTGTTAAAGGAACCTGACCGCTCAGCGCTCTCGCTGCCCGGCAATACCTACTCAATCAGGCAAGGAAACCCGTCATGCCCACACCCGCGTACCTCTCCATCACTGGTGTCAAACAAGGTTTGATTACGGCAGGCACATTTACCCAGGACTCGGTAGGCAACATTTATCAGGAAGGCCATGAGGACCAGATTCTGGTGCAGGCGTTTGCTCATCAGGTGATCATTCCCCGCGACCCGCAATCGGGCCAGCCGACCGGTCAGCGCGTGCATAAACCACTGATGATCAGCAAGGTTTTCGATAAATCCTCACCTTTGCTGTTCAGCGCCCTGACCACCGGCGAAGAAGTGTCCTGCCGCCTGGAGTGGCTGCGCACCTCCTCGGCCGGAACCCAGGAGCACTACTTCACGATTGAACTGGAAGGCGCCACCATCGTCGACATCCAATCTCGCATGCCCAACTGCCAGGACCCAGACAACGCCCACTTCACCCACCTGGAGGATGTGCACTTCACCTATCGCAAAATCATCTGGACTCACGAAGTCGCCGGGACGTCCGGTTCGGATGACTGGCGCAGCCCAGTGACGGGTTAACGGTAACCACGATGCGAAGCGAGCCGCTGTTGATCTTGATCTGCTTTTGATCTGCTTTTGATCTTAGGCGCCCCGTTAAACCACGCTGGCCGAACGCAGGCTTGAATTCGTGGGTAACCCGGCAGGACGCCGGGTTAGCCGCCCCGCGCCATGGATGGCGCGTGGCGGCGGCCCACGGATTCAAGCCTGTGTTCGGGCACACCGAGCCCAAGCGAGGTGCCGAGTGGTGGGGCAAGAGCCCTTTGGTTACTTTGGGGCTCTTTTCCAAAGTGACCCGCTGTCAGAGCGGAACCCTAAGTGGCCGTTACCGCAGAAATGGATATGTACACAATCCAACAGTGTTGACTGCCAGGCCGCCTTCGCGAGCAAGCCCGCTCCCACAGTTTGATTGCGAGGTGTCAGGTAGACAGGTGTTGCTTGTTAGGCCGCCATCGCAGGCAAGCCAGCTCCCACAGGTTCGGCGTCGCGACACACAGGCCCCATCACAACCGGACAAAACGGCTCAATCGCAGTATGGTTGCCCTCTCGCCACTCCCCAGGAATCACTGGTAATGCTGTTTGTCGTCATGCTCGGGGGCAAGCACCCGCGGGCCAGGATCGAAGTACACGATGTGGTATTCGCAGTAGCCGACACCCTGCAAGCCACCTACCCACAATTACGCGACGCCTGGTTCGGCAGCCCCAAAGGCGTACACATCGACGCATGGATGGCCGTCGATGGCGTCGACGGCTGGAAGGTTGAGTTGAGCTACCTGGCGCCCCACGGCGATGCGCCCCGCCTGTACTTCATCAACCTCGGCGGCTACGAGGCCAATAGCTTTGGCGAAGCCCATCACTACCTGCTGGTGGTCGCCCGTAACAAACAGGAGGCCATGGGCAAAGGTAAGCAGCAGATGCTCAGCAACTGGTCCCAGGCCCACACCGACGCGGTGCTGGATATCGACGATTGCCTGCCCATCGACCTGGTGGACGGCCGTTATATCCACCTGGTGCAAGCAGCGCACCGACCGATCGTGCAGCGCAACGACTATCTCGTGCTGCCTTGAACCGGCATGACTTAAACAGTGGCGACTGAAAACCCAGTGGAACTTTGCCGAGAAATAACCGCCTGAATCCGGTACGCTCACCGTTTTTTACTCTAGGAGTTACTCACCATGGCCAAAGCCACCGCCCGTCACATCCTCGTTGCCTCTGAAGACAAGTGCAACGAACTCAAGGCCCAAATCGAAGGCGGCGCTGATTTCGCAGAAATCGCTAAAGCCAACTCCAGCTGCCCATCCAGCCGCCAGGGCGGCGACCTCGGCTCGTTCGGCCCAGGCCAGATGGTCAAGGAATTCGACACCGTGGTCTTCAGTGCCCCGGTCAACACCGTGCAAGGCCCGGTGAAGACCCAGTTCGGCTACCACCTGCTGGAAGTCACCAGCCGCCAGGATTGATTCAATCTGCGCTGATGCTATAAACAACGGCCCGCCCTTTGGTGGGCCGTTGTGCATCTGATGACTGGCGATGCCCAGGCCGTTAGCGTACAAATCCTTATTATTCTTTACCCGGCGCTCAAGGCTGATAATGCGATTGGCTTTTTCATCTCTGCTCTACTCCACCCTGGCCTTGCTAATGGCCAGCACTGCGGTGATCGCAGCCCCGCAAACCTACCTGACGGTGTACGGCGAGCCGGCCAAGTACGCCGAAGGGTTCAGACATTTCGACTACGCCAACCCCAACGCCCCCAAGGGCGGCAGCCTGCGGCGTTCAGCGCTGGAGGTGGGGCGGTTTGACCATGTGCTGCCCTATATCGACAAAGGCATCGGCGTGTCCCAGGTGGACGGCTGGGTGTATGCGCCTTTGGCGTTGCGCTCGCTGGATGAGCCTTACACCGTCTATGGCCTGGTGGCGCAAAAGATGGAACGCGGCGACGACGGCCTGTCGCTGCGCTTCTACCTGAACCCCAAGGCGCGCTTTGCCGATGGCACGCCCATTACCGCGCAAGACGTGCGCTACAGCTTTGACGTGTTGATGACCCAGGGCAGCCTGCGCTATCGAACGTTATTTGCCGACGTCAAACACGTCGAAGTCGAAGGCGAACGTCAGGTGCGCTTTGACTTTTCCAGCAATGAAAACCGCACCCTGCCCCTGGATCTCGCCACTTTGCCGGTGTTCCCCGAGCACTGGTGGAAGACCCGCGACTTTGCCAACGGCGGCGGCTACGAAGCGCCACTGGGCAGCGGCCCTTACAAGGTCAGCAAGATCGACTCCGGCAGTACCATCACCTTCACCCGCGACCCCGACTGGTGGGGCAAGGACTTGCCGGTCAGCCGTGGCCTGTACAACTTCGATCACCTGAGCCTGGAATACTTCGGCGACACCGAAGTGGCGCGCCAGGTGCTGCGCGGCGGCGCCTACGACTTCAATCGTGAATTCTCTGCCACGGGTTACTCCATCGGCTACAACGGCCCGGCCCTGGACGATGGCCGCCTGCAGCGCGCGCACCTGGCCAAGGAGATGCCGCAGCCGGCCCAGGGCTATGTGTTCAATGTACAAAAACCGATGTTCAAGGATCGCCGCGTGCGCCAGGCCCTGGCGATGCTGTGGGATTTTGAATGGGCCAACCGCCAGATGATGCGCAACCTGTACATCCGCCAGCAGAGCTATTTCTCCAATAGCCCGTTGGCTGCCAGCCAGTTACCGACCCCGGAAGAACTGGCGATCCTCGAACCCCTGCGCGGGCAGGTTCCCGACGAGGTGTTTACCCAGGTGTTCAAGGCCCCGGTCACCGATGGCAGTGGCATGATCCGCGACAAACAGCTGCAAGCCTTGGCCCTGCTGGAGGACGCCGGCTGGAAACCGGTGGGAGACAAACTCGTCAATGCCCAGGGCGAGCCACTGGAGTTTACCTTTCTGAATGTCCAGAACGGCCTTGAGCGCTTGTTGCTGCCCTACAAACGCAACCTGGCGCAGATAGGCATCACCCTGAATATCCGCCGCATTGACTCTTCGCAGTACGTCAACCGGCTGATGGCCCGCGACTACGACATGATCGTCACGGGTTTCCCGGTCACCACCTCGCCCGGCATGGAGCTGTACAACTATTTCGGCTCTGCCGCCGCGTTCGATTCGGGCGCCAACAACTACATCGTGCTCAAGGACCCGGCCGTCGATACCCTGATCCATGGCCTGGTCAAAGCCGACACCCAGGCGAAGATGCTCACCTATGCCCACGCCCTGGATCGCGTGCTGCAATGGAATTACCTATGGATCCCCAACTATTACCCACCGGGCACCTCCGCCGCATGGTGGAACCGTTTCGGGCGCCCGGCCATCGAGGCAAAAAACGACGAAGCCCTGGAAACCTGGTGGGAAGTCAGCCCCACCCCGCTGACGAACGAACAAATGCAGGCTGAGTTGAAAAAACGCGGAGAGGCCCACTGATGTTTGCCTATATCGTACGGCGCCTGCTGCTGATCATCCCGACGCTGGTGATCATCCTGTTGGTGAACTTTGTGATCGTGCAGGCCGCGCCCGGCGGGCCGGTGGAGCAAGCCATCGCCCACTTGCAAGGCATTGGTGGCGGTGGTGTGGCGGGCGCATCCGGCGAAGGCATCAGTGGCTCGCGAGCCAGCCGCGGCCTGGACCCGAAGCTGATCAAGGACATCGAGAAACAATACGGCTTCGACAAATCCGCGCCGGAACGCCTGTGGTTGATGCTCAAGAACTACGCCCAACTGGACTTCGGCAACAGCTTCTTTCGCGGCGCGACGGTGACCGACCTGATCCTGGAAAAGATGCCCGTCACAATTTCCCTCGGCCTGTGGGCCACGCTGATCACGTACCTGGTGTCGATCCCGCTGGGCATACGCAAGGCCGTGCGCCATGGCAGCAGCTTTGATATGTGGAGCAGTACGGCCATCGTCATCGGTTACGCAATGCCGGCGTTCCTGTTCGCGATGTTCCTGATCGTGGTGTTCGCTGGCGGCACTTCGCTGAACTGGTTCCCGGTACGCGGGCTGGTCTCGGAAAACTTCGCCGAACTGAGCACCGTGGGCAAGGTGGCCGACTACTTCTGGCACTTGGTGCTACCGGTAACGGCGCTGGTTATCGGCGGGTTCGCCACCTTGACCATCCTCACCAAGAACTCGTTCCTCAATGAAATTACCCGCCAGTACGTAGTCACCGCACGCGCCAAGGGTTTGAGCGAACGCCGGGTGCTGTACGGTCACGTGTTCCGCAATGCAATGTTGCTGGTGATCTCGGGGATTCCCCAGGCGTTTATCAGTGTGTTCTTTGCCGGCTCGCTGCTGATCGAGGTGATTTTCTCCCTCGATGGCCTGGGCCGCATGAGCTACGAGGCAGCCGTGTCCCGCGACTACCCGGTGGTGTTCGGCTCGCTGTTTATCTTCACCCTGTTCGGCCTCCTGATAAAACTCATCGGCGACCTCTGCTACACCCTGGTGGACCCGCGTATCGACTTCGCCGCGAGGAACGCCTGATGCTCAACCTGTCCCCCGTGGCCCGTCGGCGCTTCGAGCGCTTCAAGAAAAACCGCCGTGGCTGGTGGTCGCTGTGGCTGTTTATCGGCCTCTTTATCCTGACCCTGGGCGGGGAGTTGATCGCCAATGACAAGCCGCTGGTGCTCAGTTTCAAGAACGAGCTGTATTTTCCGGTGTTCAAGCGCTATACCGAGCAGCAGTTCGGCGGGCAGTTGCCGTTCCAGGCGGACTACCGCAGTGACTACGTGCAAAAGCTGATCAAGCAGGATGGCGGCTGGATGCTGTTCCCGCCGATTCCGTTCAGCGATGACACCCCCAACTACGAACTCACCCGCCCTGCCCCGAGCCCGCCGTCGGCGGTGAACTGGCTGGGCACCGATGACCAGTCCCGCGATGTATTGGCGCGGGTGATCTTTGGTGCACGGGTGTCGATCCTGTTTGCCCTGGCCCTGACCGCCATCAGCGCCGTCATTGGCATTGCCGCCGGGGCGTTGCAGGGGTACTACGGTGGCTGGGTGGACTTGCTCGGCCAACGCATCCTGGAGGTGTGGTCTGGCCTGCCGGTGCTGTACCTGCTGATTATCCTGTCGGGGTTTGTGGAACCGAATTTCTGGTGGTTGCTGGGGATCATGGCGCTGTTTTCCTGGCTGGCTCTGGTGGACGTGGTGCGCGCCGAGTTCCTGCGCGGGCGCAACCTGGAATACGTCAAGGCCGCACGCGCCCTGGGTCTGGGCGACGGCAAGATCATTCGTCGGCACATCCTGCCCAACGCCATGACCGCGACCCTCAGCTATTTGCCGTTCATTTTGACCGGGGCGATATCCACCTTGAGCGCCCTGGATTTCCTTGGCTTCGGCATGCCCGCTGGCAGCGCGTCCCTGGGCGAGCTGATCGGCCAGGGCAAGCAGAACCTGCAAGCGCCGTGGCTGGGCTTGACGGCGTTTTTCACCTTGGCACTGATTCTGTCGTTGCTGGTGTTTATCGGCGAGGCATTGCGTGATGCCTTCGACCCCCGCTCATGAGTGACCGCGTATGAACCTGATCGAAATCCGCGACCTGTGCGTCGCCTTCAACGGCCAGACCGTCGTGCGCAACCTGAGCCTGGACGTGCGTCCCGGCGAGTGCCTGGCGCTGGTGGGTGAGTCGGGCTCGGGCAAGTCGGTGACGGCCCATTCGATCCTGCAACTGCTGCCGCAAGCCGGCACCCAAACCCTGGGTTCGATCAAGTATCGCGGCCAGGAACTGATCGGCGCCTCACCGAACACCCTGCAAAAATTGCGCGGCAACCGCATTGCCATGATCTTCCAGGAGCCGATGACCTCCCTGAACCCGCTGCACAGCATCGAAAAGCAGATCGGCGAAACCCTGCTGCTGCACAAGGGCCTGGGCGGCAAGGCGGCGCAGGCGCGCATTCTCGAACTGCTGGAGTTGGTGGGCATCCAGAAACCCCAGGAACGGCTCAAGGCCTACCCCCATCAATTGTCCGGCGGCCAGCGCCAGCGGGTGATGATCGCCATGGCCCTGGCCTGCGAGCCCGAACTGCTGATTGCCGACGAGCCCACCACAGCGCTGGACGTGACGGTGCAGCGTAAGATCCTGCTGCTGCTCAAGTCCTTGCAACAACGCCTGGGCATGTCGCTGCTGCTGATCAGCCATGACCTCAACCTGGTGCGCAGTATCGCCCAGCGGGTCTGCGTGATGCGTGCCGGGAAAATCGTCGAGCAGGCAGACTGCCAGACCTTGTTTACCGCCCCCCAGCACCCCTACAGCCGTTTGTTGCTGGACGCAGAGCCCTCGGGCGATGTGCTGTGCAGCGAGCCGCGTGAGACGGTACTGGAAGTGGATGACCTGAGCGTGCAATTCCCCCTTGGCGGCGGGCTGTTCCGGGCCAAGACCTACCTGCGCGCGGTGGACGGCATCAGCCTCAGCGTGCAGCGCGGCAAGACCCTGGGGATTGTCGGCGAGTCAGGTTCCGGCAAGTCCACCCTGGGCCAGGCGATCCTGCGCTTGCTCGACTCCAGCGGCAGCATCCGCTTTCAGGGTGAGGCTCTGGACCCGCTCAACCATCAGCAGATGCGCCCATGGCGCAAGCAGATGCAGGTGGTGTTCCAGGACCCCTATGGCAGCCTCAGCCCGCGCATGTCGGTGCAGCAGATCATCAGCGAGGGCCTGGAAGTGCACGCGCCGTGCAGCCTGGCCGACCGCGATGCGCAAGTGGTCCAGGTGCTCAAGGACGTGGGCCTGGACCCCGCCAGCCGGCATCGCTACCCCCATGAATTTTCCGGTGGCCAGCGCCAACGCATCGCCATTGCCCGCGCCCTGGTGCTCAAGCCAGCGCTGATGCTGCTCGACGAACCCACCTCGGCCCTGGACCGTACGGTACAGAAACAAGTGGTGGCGCTGCTGCGCGAACTGCAGGACAAATACGGCCTGACCTACCTGTTTATCAGCCATGACCTGGCGGTGGTGCGCGCCATGGCCCATGACATGATTGTGGTCAAGGATGGAAAGGTGGTGGAGCGTGGCGCGAGCCATGATGTGTTTGAATCGCCCCAACACCCCTACACCAAAGAACTGCTGGCAGCAGCGCACATCCCGTTATAAACGTGGGCACACACTTCCCTCTGTGAGATTGTTCCCACGCTCTGCGTGGGAACACAACCCGAGACGCTCCGCGTCGTGCCTTGGCCCTACGCCAAGTGACGCAGAGCGTCACGGTAGGCATTCCCACGCAGAGCGTGGGAACGATCATTAACAGGATTCTGTACCCATGAGCACTAGCCTCAAGGACTACCAACAGGTTCGCGGCCTGGCCATCCAGTCGCTGTTCGAGATCATCGAGCAGTCCAGCGAGGGCACGGTCATCGTCGACCGCGATGCAAATATCGTGTGGATGAACGAGCGTTACGCCAAGCGTTTTGGCCTCCAGAGCGCCGACCAAGCCATCGGCCAGCCTTGCGAGCAGGTGATTTCCAACAGCCTGCTGCGCCAGGTGGTGCGCAATGACCGGCCGATCCTGCTGGATATCCAGGACACCCCCAAGGGCCCGCTGGTGGTGATGCGTCTGCCGATCCATGACGAGGCCGGGGCGGTGATCGGCGCGATTGGCTTTGCGCTGTTCGATGAACTGCGCAACCTGTCGCCGTTGATCGAGCGCTACCTGAGCATGCAGCAGGAGCTGGCCTCCACGCGCTCGCTGCTGCGTTCGCGGCAAAGCAAATACAACTTTGCGCACTTTATCGGCACCAGCGCCGCCAGCCTTGAGGTCAAGCGCCGGGCGCGGCGCAGTGCGAGTGCCGAGTCGCCGGTATTGCTGCTCGGGGAAACCGGCACCGGCAAGGAGCTGCTCGCCCAGGCCATCCACGGCGCATCGCCCCGGGCGCACAAAGCCTTTGTGAGCATTAATAGCGCGGCGATTCCCCATGACCTGCTTGAAGCCGAATTCTTCGGCACCGCGCCCGGCGCCTTTACGGGTGCCGACCGCAAGGGGCGCCCCGGCAAATTCCAGATCGCCCAGGGCGGCACGTTGTTTCTCGATGAAATCGGCGACATGCCGCTGCCCCTGCAAAGCAAATTGCTGCGGGTGTTGCAGGAAAAGGAATTCGAACCGGTGGGCTCCAACGAGATGCTGCACAGCGATGTGCGGGTAATTGCCGCGACGTCCATGGACCTGGAGGCGGCAATCAAGCGTGGTGAGTTTCGTGCCGATCTGTACTACCGCCTCAATGTGCTGCCGATCCAGGTGCCACCGCTGCGTGAACGGCTGGAGGATATTCCGGCGTTGAGCGAGGCGATCCTTGAGGAGTTGCGCAGCCAGCACGAACTGGACCGCGATGCCCTGGCGTTGTTGGCCCAGCATGCGTGGCCGGGGAATATCCGCGAGTTGCGCAATGTGCTCGAGCGGGCGGCGTTGTTGAGTGATGACCTGATGCTCAATGCCAGCGACCTTCGCGCAGCGATTGGCACGTTCAGCCCGGTACAGCGAGGCGCGGTGGCGGCGGTCGAGGGTGAAACCTTTGCGGCGGCGCGGCAGCGGTTTGATCGCCAGGTGATTGCGGGGGCGCTCAAGGCCTGTGACGGCAATGTGGTAGAGGCGGCCAAGCGGTTGGGGCTTGGGCGGTCGACATTGTATAAAAAAATGCTGGCGCTTGGACTAACCCAGTCTCTTATTTGAGACACAAATCTGCATACAGAGATATTTCCATGTGGGAGCGGGCTTGCTCGCGAATGCGGTGTGTCAGTTAGGATGATTTGACTGACACACTGCATTCGCGAGCAAGCCCGCTCCCACATTTGCCCTTCATTGATCTCAAAAATGAGACAAATCCCATAATGGCCTCTCAAATAAAATATTTTATCCTTATTTTTCAATCAGTTAACAAGATGGCACACATCTCGCTATAGCTCCCTCCCACAGCCTCACCCCACAACAATAACAATCCGATGGAGACACACCATGAGTGTGATCATTGCCCTGGCCGCGCTCGCGCTGCTGATGCTGGCCGCCTACCGTGGCTATAGCGTTATCCTGTTCGCCCCCATCGCCGCCCTTGGCGCGGTGCTGCTCACCGACCCGTCCGCCGTCGCACCTGCCTTTACCGGGGTGTTCATGGAAAAGATGGTCGGCTTTATCAAGCTGTATTTCCCGGTGTTCCTGCTCGGTGCGGTGTTCGGCAAGCTTATTGAGCTGTCGGGGTTTTCGCGCTCGATCGTCGCCGCTGCGATCCGCTTGCTGGGCACGCGCCAGGCGATGCTGGTGATTGTGCTGGTCTGCGCCCTGCTCACCTACGGTGGTGTGTCGCTGTTCGTGGTGGTGTTTGCGGTGTACCCGTTTGCCGCCGAAATGTTCCGCCAAAGCAATATCCCCAAACGCCTGATCCCGGCGACCATCGCCCTCGGTGCGTTCTCGTTCACCATGGACGCCCTGCCCGGCACGCCGCAGATCCAGAACATCATCCCCAGTACCTTCTTCAACACCACTGCCTGGGCGGCGCCGTGGCTGGGGCTGATCGGCACGATCTTCGTGTTTTGCACCGGTATGCTCTACCTGGCCCGCCAGCGCAACAAGGCCCAGCGGGCCGGGGAAGGTTATGGCACCGAGTTGCGTAACGAGCCGGAAACCGCCGAGAACCTCAGCCTGCCCAATCCCTGGATCGCGCTGTCGCCGTTGATTCTGGTAGGGGTAATGAACCTGCTGTTTACCCACTGGATCCCGCAGTGGTACGGCAAGACCCACAGCCTCAGCCTGCCGGGCATGAGCGCGCCGGTGACCACCGAAATCGCCAAGCTCACCGCGATCTGGGCGGTGCAGGCAGCGTTGCTGGTGGGGATTATCGTGGTACTGGTGTTCGGCTTCTCCGCGATCAAAAGCAAGCTGGCCGAAGGCAGTAAAAGTGCGGTCAGCGGCGCGCTGCTGGCGGCAATGAACACCGCCTCGGAATATGGCTTCGGTGCAGTAATCGCCTCGCTGCCAGGCTTTCTGGTGCTGGCGGACTGGCTCAAGGGCATCCCCAACCCGCTGGTCAACGAAGCAATTACCGTGACCCTGCTGGCGGGCATCACCGGCTCGGCTTCCGGCGGCATGAGCATTGCCCTGGCGGCGATGTCCGAGAGCTTTATTTCAGCCGCCCATGCGGCCAATATCCCCCTTGAGGTGCTCCACCGGGTCGCGGCCATGGCCAGCGGCGGCATGGACACCCTGCCCCACAACGGCGCGGTGATCACCCTGCTGGCGGTCACCGGGTTGACCCACCGCGAAGCCTACAAGGACATTTTTGGCATCACGATCATCAAGACCCTTGCGGTGTTCGTGGTGATCGGTACTTTCTACGCCACCGGCATTGTGTGAGGTTTTCATGACAACTTTGAATGGCAAGACCGCCCTGGTCACCGGCTCCACCAGCGGCATCGGCTTAGGCATTGCCCTGAGCCTGGCCAAGGCCGGCGCCAACCTGATTCTCAATGGCTTTGGCGACGCCAGCGCGGTGATTGCCCAGGTGCAGGCGTTTGGCGGCAAGGTCGGGCACCACCCGGCCGACGTCAGCGACCCCGCGCAAATCGCCGACATGCTCGCCTATGCTGAGCGCGAGTTCGGCGGCGTGGACATCCTGGTCAACAACGCCGGTATCCAGCATGTGGCAGCGGTAGAAGACTTCCCTGTGGAGCGCTGGGATTCGATCATCGCCATCAACCTGTCCTCGGTGTTCCACAGCACACGCCTGAGTTTGCCGGGCATGAAGGCCAAGGGCTGGGGGCGCATCGTCAATATCGCCTCGGTGCACGGGCAAGTCGGCTCAGTGGGCAAGGCGGCCTATGTGGCGGCCAAGCATGGGGTGATCGGCCTCACCAAGGTGGTGGGTCTGGAAACCGCCACCAGTAATGTCACCTGCAACGCCATCTGCCCGGGCTGGGTATTGACGCCGCTGGTGCAGAAGCAGATTGATGATCGCGTGGCTACTGGGGTAGACCCACAGCAGGCGCAGCAGGATTTGCTGGCAGAGAAACAGCCGTCGCTGGAGTTTGTGACGCCGTCGCAGTTGGGCGAGCTGGTGTTGTTTTTATGCAGCGAAGCCGGCGCCCAGGTGCGCGGCGCGGCGTGGAACATCGATGGCGGCTGGCTGGCCCAATAAACCCAAATATCACCGGCACAGGTGATCTATAGGTGGGAGCGGGCTTGCTCGCGAAGGCGGTGGGTCAATGAGCCTATT
Source organism: Pseudomonas sp. AM4(2022) (assembly GCF_036346515.1). NCBI lineage: Bacteria > Pseudomonadati > Pseudomonadota > Gammaproteobacteria > Pseudomonadales > Pseudomonadaceae > Pseudomonas > Pseudomonas sp. AM4(2022). Next base: position 30,300 of record NZ_JAOTNW010000026.1, on the reverse strand, counting down.
CGGTACTGGTATACCGCATTCGCGAGCAAGCCCGCTCCCACATTGGGCCTGTTTTGTCTGACAAACCTCATACAAAAACAAGAGATCTCGCGATGTCCGACATCCTCTGGCAACCCTCCCCGGAACGCATCGCCGCCACGCGCATGGACCAGTTCCGCCGTTTCATCAACCAGCGCCACGGTGTGCAGCTCCACGACTACCCCGCCCTGCACCAATGGAGCATCGACCAGCGCCCGGACTTCTGGCAGGCGATTGTCGCGTTCTTCGACGTGCAGTTTCGCAGCCCGCCCAGCGTCACGCTGATCGAAGACGTCGAGATGCCCAGCGCCCAATGGTTTCCCGGCGCCACCCTGAACTTTGCCGAACACCTGTTGCGCCGCCGCGACGATCATCCTGCCGTGGTAGCCATCAGCGAAGACGGCCAACGTGAACAGTTGAGCTATGCGCAACTGGCGGAACACGTGGCCGGCTTGCAAAAAAGCCTGCGGGCGGCCGGGGTCGGCATAGGTGACCGAGTGGCCGCGTGCATGCCCAACACCTGGCAAACCCTGGTCGGCATGCTCGCCACCACCAGCCTCGGTGCGATCTGGTCGTGCTCCTCGCCAGATTTCGGCACCCAGGGCGTCATCGACCGCTTCGGCCAGATCGAGCCCAAGGTGCTGATCACCTGCGCAGGCTACCGCTATGCCGGCAAGCGCATCGACCAGAGCGCCAAGCTCAATGAGATCCTTGAACGGCTGCCCTCCCTGCAACAGCTGATCATCGTGCCTTATGCCAAGCCCGAGGCGCAGGCTGGGGACTACGCCACCCACGCCCATGTCGCGCTGTGGGACGATTTTTACCAAGCCTGCGGCGAACCCGAATTTGTCGCGGTGCCGTTCGATCACCCGCTGTATATCCTTTATTCCAGCGGCACCACCGGCATCCCCAAGTGCATCATCCACGGGACTGGCGGCGTGTTGCTGACGCACCTCAAGGAACACGGCCTGCATGCCGACCTGAACCGCGAGGACTGCCTGTTCTACTACACCACCTGCGGCTGGATGATGTGGAACTGGCTGGTGTCGGTGCTGGCGATCGGCGCCACCGCGGTGCTGTATGACGGCTCGCCGTTCCACCCCGGCCCCGAACGTTTGATCGACCTGATCGATGCGGAAAAAATCAGCGTGTTCGGCACCAGCCCCAAATTCCTCGCTACCTTGGAAAAGTCCGGGTTGCAACCGCGCCTGAGCCACGATCTGGGCAGCCTCAAGGGCTTGATTTCGACCGGCTCGCCGCTGTCGCCCCAGAGTTACGACTATGTGTACCGCGAGATCAAGGCTGAGCTGTGCCTGTCCTCGATGTCCGGTGGCACCGACATTGTCTCCTGCTTTGTGATCGGCAACCCGGTGCTGCCGGTGCGGCGCGGTGAGATGCAGTGCAAGAGTCTGGCCATGGCCATCGAAGTGTGGGACGACCAGGGTCGGCCCCTGATCGCAGAGAAAGGCGAACTGGTGTGCACCCGGCATTTCCCTGCCATGCCCATCGGGCTGTGGAACGACCCGCAACAACAAAAACTGCGTGCCTCGTATTTCAGCCAGTTCCCCGGCGTATGGGCCCAGGGCGACTATGCCGAGCAACGCGCCAACGGCAGCCTGTTGATCCACGGGCGTTCCGACGCGGTGCTCAACCCCGGCGGCGTGCGCATTGGCACCGCCGAGATTTATCGCCAGGTGGAAAAAGTCCCGCAGGTGCTGGAAAGCCTCGCCATCGGTCAACGTTGGCAGGACGACGTGCGCGTGGTGCTGTTTGTGCGCCTGGATGAGGGAATTGAACTGGATGAGGCGCTGCAACAGCAGATCCGCCAGGTGATTCGCGCCAACACCACACCACGCCACGTGCCGGCGAAGATCCTCGCTGTCACGGATATCCCCCGCACCATCAGCGGCAAGATCGTCGAATTGGCGGTGCGCAATGTGGTGCATGGCGAGCCGGTGAAAAACACCGATGCCCTGGCCAACCCCCAGGCACTGGAGCAATTTCGCCACAGAGCTGAGCTGGCCGATTAGATGAAAGGTTTCAGCGATGACGCAGCGTTTTGAAGAAAAACCCTCAAGGCATGCTATTTTTCGGGGGTAGTCACCCGCTGTCGTTCCTTGGGACAATGGGGGTTGTCATTTTTCAAAGCGTCAGGCCCAGGTTTTTTTATGAATGGAACATCCACCGGTAGCGAAGCCGCTGCGCTGATCAAGCGGCTGGACTGGGCGCAAAGCCCACTCGGTGAGGCCAGTGAGTGGCCGCAAAGCCTGCGCACTGCCGTCGATATCGTCGTGCATTCACCCATGCCGATGGTGCTGCTGTGGGGCCCGCACCTCACGCAACTCTATAACAATGGCTTTGCCCAACTGATCGGTAGCAAGCACCCCGGCGCCTTGGGCCAACCGGCACACCACACCTGGCCAGAGCTTGAAAGCTTCGCCGCGCCGGTCTACGACGCCGTGCTCGACGGCCAGGTGCGCACCTTCAGCGAGCAACGCTTTGTGCTGCAACGCGAGGGCCGCGACACCGAGATATGGCTCGACATGACCTACAGCCCGGTGCGCGATGAAAGCTGCCGGGTGGCCGGCATCCTGGTCACGGCCATTGAAACCAATGAGCGACGCAGCAAAACCCTCGAACTGCAGCAGCGTTCCGAAGCAAGCCTCAAGGCCCAGCACAACACCGAGCAGCGCCTGCAACTGGCACTGGCGGCCACCGATGCGGTAGGCACCTGGGATTGGGATATCGGCGAAGACCGTTTCATCGCCGACGCCCATTTCGCCTACCTGCATGGCGTCGACCCCAACGATTCGAGCCTGCTGCCCATCAGCGCCTATCTGCACGGTGTGCATCCCGAAGACCGGGGTACGGTGACCCGCAGTATCAAACACTGCATCACCCATGGCACCGAATACGCTGAGGAATACCGTCTGCAGCAAGCCGATGGCCAAGTGCGCTGGGTGTTCGCCCGTGGTCGCTGCTACAAGGACCAACAGGGCCGGCCTGCGCGTTTCCTCGGCGCCGCGCTGGACCTCACCGAGCGCAAAAACACCGAGCAGGCCTTGCGCCAGAGCCAGACCGAGCTGCAACTGATCATCAACGCCATGCCAGTGTTGATCGGCTACGTTGACCACGACCAGCGCTTTCGCCTCAACAACAGCGCTTACCTGGACTGGTACGGCAAGACGCCCCAGGAGCTGTACGGCAAGACCATCCGCGAAGTGCTCGGCGATGAGGTGTATGCCGGGCGCGCAGACAAGATCGCCGCCGCGCTCAAAGGCAAGGCGTGCAGCTTCATGACGGTGACGCCTCATCGCGATGGCCGCCCGCGCCATGCGCTGATGAAGTACCTGCCGCGCTTTAGCAGTGACGGCTCGGTGAATGGTTTCTACATCTTTGTGATCGACGAGACCGAACGCAAACTCACCGAAGAAGCCCTGCGCCACCTCAACGAGAACCTTGAAGAACGCGTGGCCCAGCGCACCCAAGCGCTGGCCGAAGCCAACCAACGCCTGCAAAACGAGATGTTCGAGCGCGAGCGTGCCGAAGACGCCCTGCGCCATGCGCAGAAGATGGAAGCGGTCGGCCAGCTCACCGGCGGTATCGCCCATGACTTCAACAACATGCTCACCGGCATCATCGGCAGCCTCGACTTGATGCAGCGTTACATTGCCGCCGGGCGCAGCGACGATATCGGCCGTTTTGCCGATGCCGCCGTGTCCTCCGCCCACCGTGCCGCCGCCCTTACCCACCGGCTGCTGGCGTTCTCGCGGCGCCAGTCACTGGACCGTCGCCCCACCGACCCCAACCAACTGGTGGCGTCCCTGGAAGACCTGTTCCGGCGCACCAAGGGCGCGCATATCGAACTCAAGGTACAACTGGGCAAGGACATCTGGCCGGTGAACACCGACGCCAGCCAATTGGAAAACGCCCTGCTCAACCTGGTGATCAACGCCCGCGACGCCATGCCCGACGGCGGCGAGTTGCTGATCGAAACCGCCAACAGTTACCTGGACGGCACCGACATCACCACCCTGGAACCGGTCAAGGCCGGCGACTATGTGATGCTTGGCGTGAGCGACAACGGCAGCGGCATGGCGCCGAAAATCCTCGCCAAGGCGTTCGACCCGTTCTTCACCACCAAGCCCATCGGTCAAGGCACTGGCCTTGGGTTGTCAATGATCTACGGCTTTGCCCAGCAATCCGGCGGCCACGTGACCATCCAGAGCGAACCGGGCCAGGGCACCTGCGTTCGCCTGTACCTGCCGCGTTTGTATGGCACGGCACTGGAAAGCAGCCTGCCCACCAGCCTGACCGAAGCGCCCGTGGCCCTGGCCGGTGAAGCGGTGGTGGTGGTCGAGGACGACCCGGCGGTGCGCATGTTGGTGGTCAATGTGCTCGACGAACTGGGCTATACCGCGCACCAGGCGGCGGATGCCCGTGCGGCGCTGCCGTTGCTGGAATCGGATTTGCGCGTGGACTTGCTGGTGACCGACGTTGGCTTGCCCGGCATGAACGGCCGGCAACTGGCGGAAATCGCCCGCCAGCATCGCCCAGGCCTGCGCGTACTGTTCATGACCGGTTATGCCGAAAAAGCCGCCGAGCGCCAGGGGTTCCTGGAAGACGGCATGGACATGGTCGCCAAGCCTTTTTCCATTGACCTGTTGGCCAACAAAATCCGTAGCATGATCGGCGTCGAGGCCTGAGTTCAGGCATAATCGCGCGCCGTCGTACAGCTGGTAGAGCCCCATGAAAGCCCAAGCCCGTCATATCCTGGTGAAAACCAGCGAAGAAGCCGAACAACTCAAGCAGCGCATTGCCAAGGGCGAAGCCTTTGATGTGCTGGCCAAGAAGTACTCCACCTGCCCGTCGGGCAAACGCGGTGGTGACCTGGGCGAAGTGCGGCCCGGGCAGATGGTGGGGGCGATTGATGCGGTGATATTCAAGAAGCCGGTGAAGGTGGTGCACGGGCCGATCAAGAGCAAGTTTGGCTATCACCTGGTGCAGGTGTTTTACCGCGATTGAGTGGATGGCTTCAGTCCGCTATCGCAAGCAAGCCAGCTCCCACATTCAGCGGTGTACACCCATCCAAATGTGGGAGCCGGGCTTGCCCGCGAACCGCCGCAGGCGGCCATTCATCTGGGTATCAGAGCTCCCGGCACCTGAATCACCCGGCTTGCCAGCCGATGCCCCGCCGAAGCGGCTTCCTGGGGCGAGCCACCGTTGAGCCGACTGGCCAAATACGCCGCACTAAACGAATCCCCCGCCGCCGTGGTGTCCACCACCTTCTCCACTTTCAACGCCGGCACCGCAAAGCGCTCGCCCGTGCAACGTATCAGGCACGCCTCCGCTCCCCGCTTGAGCACCACTTCTGCAATCGAGGGATACGCCGCAAACACCTGCTCGCTATCCTCATAGCCAAACAACGATCGCTCGTCATCCTCGGTGAGCAAGGCAATGTCCACTTCGGCCAACACCCTGCGATACGCCTCACGGGCCGTTTGCACATCGGCCCACAGCCGGGGCCGGTAGTTGTTATCGAACACCACCCTGGCGCCGCGCCGGCGGGCTTCGATCAGGGCCTGCAGTAAGCGCTCACGCCCGATGTCTCCCAGCACCGCCAGGGTAATGCCGCTGAAATACACCACGTCATAACCCGGCAGGGCTGCCAGGACCGGCTCGGCGGCAGGTGTGGTGAAGCAGTCGCGCACGGCCGCTTCGTTGCGCCAGTAGAGGAATTTACGTTCGCCCAGGGCATCGGTCTGGATGCAATACAAGCCCGGCAGGCGCCCTGGCAGGCGCTGGACCAGGCCCAGGCCCAGGCCCTCTGCTTGCCAATGCTCACACATGGCATCGCTGAAGCTGTCATCGCCCAGGGCGGTGACGTAGTCAACGCTAACACCCTCGCCCAGTTCGCGACGCAGGTACACCGCGGTGTTCAGGGTGTCACCGCCGAAGCTCTGGTGCAGGCTGCCGTCGGCGCGGTGTTGCAGTTCGATCATGCATTCGCCGATGAGGGCGATGCGGGGGTGGGTGTTCATGCCTTTGCTCTCTGGTGTGGCTGATGGCCCCTTCGCGAGCAAGCCCGCTCCCACAGTTGACCCTATTCCAACTGGAGGAATGCAGTCGAATGTGGGAGCTGGCTTGCCTGCGATAGCCGCGACTCGGTCTAGAAGCAGGTACGCAGAGACTCGACCACCTGCAACTGCTCATCCACCAGGCACCCCACCTGCCATTTATCAAAGGTCAGGCAAGGGTGGGACGTACCAAACGAAATGATGTCGCCAATACGCAATTCAACCCCGGGCGCCACCGTCATGAACGCATGCTGGTCCATCACCGCCGTGACCTTGCACCCGCTCACATCATCACCTTGCGCCGGCACGATCCCGGCCTTGTAGCGCATGAGTGGCACCGGCAAACCGGCGTCGTAGGCCACGTCGCGCTTGCCCAGGGCAACCACCGCAAAACCAGGCTCCGGCAGCGACTGCACGTGCGCCCAGACCTCCATTGCCGGGCGCAGGCCCTCGTTGAGGTCGCTGCGGCGTTCGAGCACGCAGCATTGTGCCTCTTTGTAGATGCCATGGTCGTGTGCCACGTAACTGCCAGGGCGCAACACGCTGAGGAAACGGCCGGCGGCGTTCTGCGTTTCGAACGACTCGGCGATCAGGTCGTACCAGGCCGAGCCCGATGCGGTGATGATCGGCTTGGGCAGGTCGAACAGGCCGCTGTCTTGCAGCTCGACCGCCAGGCTCACCAGGCTGGCGGCGAAGGCGCGGATACCACTGATGGCGTGCTCGCCGTGGATCACGCCTTCGTAACCCTCGATACCGGTAAGGGCCAATGCCGGCTGGGCCTGGACCGCCTTGGCCAGGTCGCGCACTTGCTGCTCGCTGCGGCAGCCGCACCGGCCACCGACCACGCCGTACTCGATCATTACATTGAGGCGCTGGCCACGGGCGGCGAAGAACAGGCCCAGGTCGGCGACGTTGTCCGGGTGATCGACCATGCAATGGAAGTCAAAATCCTTATCGGCCAGCAGGTCGGCGATCAGGGCCATGTTCGCCGCGCCCACCAGTTGGTTGGCCATCAGCACGCGGCGCACGCCGCTGGCGTAGGCGGCGCGGGTCTGCACGGCGGTAGCCAGGGTGATGCCCCAGGCACCGGCGGCGATCTGGCGCTGGAACAGCGCGGGCATCATGCTGGTCTTGCCGTGGGGCGCCAGCTCGGCGCCGCTGCTGCGGACAAAGTCCTGCATCCAGCGGATGTTATGTTCCAGGGCGTCACGGTGCAGCACCAGGGCCGGCAGGCTGACATCGCGAACCAAATGGGCACCGACGGCGGCGGCACCTTTTTCAACGGCGTTGAGGGCAGACATGGAAAACTCCTATTCGTTGATACGCCGGGCCAGGCTGTTGGCACTGTCGATCAGTACCCGGCGATAGTCGTGGTAGTTTTTGCTCGCGTCAGCCCGGGGGGCGACGATGCACAGGGTTGCGATGCTGACGCCCTGAGCATCGCGCACCGGGGCGGCAAAACAATGGGTGAAGGTGTCAGCCACGCTGTCGAAGGAGAAGAACCCATCCAGGCTGGCCTGGCGGATCTGCGCCAGGAAAGTGTCCAGCGGCAGGCGCAGGCCGTCCGGCAGGATGAAATCGTCGGGGTCGATCAGGTCGACGATCTGCTGATCGCTCAAATGCCCCAGCAACAAGCGCCCCGAGGCGGTCCACGGAATGGGTGCGTTTTCACCGATGTCCGAAGAAATACGGAAATGCCGCTGGCCCTCGCGCATCAGCGCCACCGTGTATTTGCGCCCATTGAGCAGGCACATCTGTGCGGTTTCGTGGGTCTGGCTGACGATCTCCTGCAAGGCGTGGTCGGCCTCGCGGGTCAGGTCAAAGTGGCGCAAGTGTGCCTGACCAAGGAAATACAGCTGGCGCCCCAGGTACACGTGGCCTTCCTTGCCCACGGTCTCCAGGATGCGCCGCTCCAGCAATGACGCAACCAGTTCGTAGACCGTGGATTTGGGGCTGCCAATGCCGCTGGCAATATCATTCGGGCGCAGGGGCTGGCCGATTTCCTTGAGAAAATCGAGGATATCGAACGCACGGTCCAGGCCTTTGGCGCGGCGTTTGATGGTGTCTTCGGTCATGGCAGTACTCGGTCCCGTTCCAGATGATCGTTCCCACGCTCTGCGTGGGAATGCATGCGGTGACGCTCTGCGTCACAAGCGCGGACGCAGAGCGTCCAAGGCAGTATTCCCACGCAGAGCGTGGGAATGGTCAGTGAGTGGGGGGATTTAGCCCTTTTTCTTGTAGGCCACGCAATCGATCTCGACCTTGCAATCGACCATCATATTGGCCTGCACGCAGGCGCGCGCCGGGGCGTGTTCCGGGGTGAAGTATTCGCCGAAGACCTTGTTGAAACTCCAGAAGTCCCGTGGGTCTTCCAACCATACGCCCACCCGCACCACATCCTTGAGCTCGTAGCCGGCTTCTTCGAGGATCGCCACCACGTTGCGCATCGTCTGGCGGGTTTGCTCGATGATGCCGCCACTGATGATTTCACCGTCCACCGCAGGCACTTGGCCCGACACGTACAGCCAGCCATCGGCTTCCACGGCGCGGGCGAACGGGCGTGGCTGGCCGCCACCTGCGGTGCTGCCGGTGCCGTAACGAGTAATGCTCATATAGTTGCTCCTTGTTAAAAACGAATGTTCTTGAGAAATTCCGCCAGGCGCGGCGACTGCGGACGTTCGAAAATTTCCTTCGCGCTGCCCTGCTCTTCAATGCGGCCCTGGTTCATGAACACGATCTGGTCCGAAACTTCATAGGCAAAGCGCATCTCGTGGGTGACCAACAACATGGTCATGCCCTCCTCCGCCAGCCCCTTGATCACGCTGAGCACTTCGCCCACCAACTCCGGGTCGAGGGCCGAGGTGACTTCGTCGAACAGCATCAAGCTGGGGTTCATGGCAATGGCCCGGGCAATGGCCACGCGCTGTTGCTGGCCGCCGGACAATTGGCCGGGAAAGTGGTTGCGGCGCTCCAGCAGGCCGACGCGGTCCAGCCATTTTTCGGCCAGCGCTACCGCTTCATCCTTGCCCATTTTCTTGACCTTGAGCAAGCCGAGGGTAACGTTCTGCAGCGCGGTCAGGTGCGGGAACAGGTTGAATTGCTGGAACGCCATGCCGGTCATTGCGCGGTGCTGGGCGATCACCCGCTCCGGGTGGCGTACACGCTTGCCCCCAACATCGCTGTAGCCGATGGACTCGCCATCCAGGGTGATCTGCCCGCCCTGGAACTCCTCCAGCAGGTTCACGCAGCGCAGCAAGGTGGTCTTGCCCGAGCCGCTGGAGCCGATCAATGTCACCACATTGCCGCGCTGCATGGACAGGTCGACGCCCTTGAGCACTTCCACCGGGCCGTATTGTTTACGCAGGCCACGAATGTCCAGCAGCGCTGGGTTGGTTTGAGCTTGGTTCATGGCAAGGCCACCCGCTTTTCAATGTAGCGCCCGAATAATTCGATGGCGTAGTTGATGACAAAGAACAGAAAACCGGCGAACAGGTAGAACTCCAGGGTCATGAAGGTGCGCGCGATCACCTGCTGGGTACTGAGTAGCAATTCCGCCACGCCGATCACCGACAGCAAGGTGGAAGCCTTGACGATTTCCGTGGAGGAATTGACCCAGGTCGGCAAAATCTGCCGCAGCGCCTGGGGCAACAGCACGTAGCCCAGGGACTGATAAAACGTCAGGCCAATCGCCTTACCCGCTTCCATTTGCCCACGGGGAATGGCTTGCAGCGCGCCGCGCACGATTTCCGACACATGGGAGCCACAGAACAAGGTGAGCCCGACCGCACCGGCCTGGAATGCACTGATCTGCCAGCCCAGGGCCGGTAGCATGTAGAAACACGCCAACACCAGCACAAATACCGGCGTGCCGCGGATCAAATCGACATACAGACGGAACGGCGCACGCATCCAGAACTTGCCGTAGGTCAGGATCAACCCGGCGACGATGCCGATCAGGGTGCCAAAGACAATCGCCAGCGCCGAGACCGCCACACTGGCCTGGAAGCCGGCCCAAAGGGTCTCGCGGGCGATCCACAATTCATGCAGCCAACTGGGGGATTCGTACATGGGACCCTTTCCTCAACGACGGATCGCCAAACGCTGTTCCAGGTAACGGAGCAGCATGGCAATCAGGTAACAGGCAGCCACGTAGAGCGCGGTCGTGACCAGCCAGGTTTCAATCACCCGGTAGCTTTCGACGTTGATCTTGCGGGCGTAATAGGTCAGCTCCGGCACCGCGATCGCGGCGGCCAGAGAAGTGTCCTTGAACAGCGAGATGAAGTTGTTGGAGAGTGCCGGCAACACGTTGCGCAGCATCACCGGCACGGTGATGTAAGCGCGGATCCGCCACTCGCCCAGGCCGATGGCCAACCCGGCTTCACGCAAGCCCTTGGGAATATTCACCAGGCCTGCGCGGAACACCTCGGTGAGATAGGCACCGGCATACAACGAGAGGGTGATGATGAACGAGGGGATCTTGTCCAGCCGAATGCCCAGGGAGGGCAAGGCGAAGTAGATCAACAGAATCAACACCAGAATCGGGGTGTTGCGCACCACCGTCACGTATACCGAGGCAAAAATACGCAACGCGCGGTGCCTGGAGAGCATGGCAAACGCCATCAACAGACCGATCACGCAGCCGATGGCGATCGACAGCAACGCCAACTGCAGCCCCAGGCCGAGCCCCGCCAACAAAGTGTCGAAATCACGCCAGACGGCGGCAAAGTTCAACTGATAGTTCATGGTCAGCAGCACCTGAAGGAAGCGTGTTCAGGCACGCCCCTATTGTTGTAGCGGGTCACTTGAATTCCACGGGAAAACCAATCGCCGGTTCTGGCAGGTCCACGCCGAACCATTGCTTGAACGAGGCTTTGTAGGTGGGGAACTCCACACCGGTCATGGCTTCGTGCAGCGCGGTATTGACGAAGTTCAGCCAGTCCTGGTCGCCGCGTTTGACCGCGCAGGCGTAGGTTTGCGGGCTCCAGGCGTAGGTGGGGCTGCGGTAGCGGCCAGGGTTCTGCACCATCAGGTATTTGACCGAGGACTGGTCGGTGGCGGCGGCATCGGCGCGGCCTGAGTTCACGGCCTGGTACATCAAGTCGACACTGTCGTACTGATCGACCTTGGCCTTGGGCAGTGCCTGGTGCACCAACTCTTCGGCATACACGTTTTGCAGCACAGCCACGGTAGCGTCATCGCCTGCGGCTTGGAGGTCTTCGATTTCTTTGTACTTGCTGTTGTTGGGCAGCAGCAGGCCGACACCTTCACGGTAGTACGGCAGGGTAAAGGCCACCTGCTGCGCACGGCTGGCGGTAACGGTGATGAACTGGCAGCTCATGTCGACCTTGTCGGTGAGCAGGTTGGGGATACGTGCATCGGACGACTGCACCACAAACTCCACCTTGCTCGGGTCATTGAACAAGCCTTTGGCCACGATGCGGCCAATGTCGATATCAAATCCCTGCAACTTGCCATCCGCTCCCTGGAAGTGCCACGGCGCATTGGTACTGCCTGTACCTACGATCAAGTGCCCACGCTTGAGCACATCATCGAGCTTGCTGTCCGCCGCCTGCACAACGCTGGCGAAGGAAGCCGATGCAGCGACGAGAAAAATACACGCTTTGAATACGGAAGGTCGGTGATGCATGACAAGCACTCCAGGGATTGTGTATTCCGCTATACCGGAACTTGGTATGTAACAACGGAATAGACAGCAGAAAGTGTGCCACAGACGCCGGAGGAAACCTATGGGAGTAATAAATGCGTTATGGATCAGCGTGATAGCGACTGCAGAGATAAACAGCGTTGGGCCGTCGTCGCATGGCAGTGCTACGCAACGCCCCACAACGGTGTTACAGCGCACCCAGACGGGTCGAGTGCACGTGACGCGCACCTGTGAAGGTTGACAGTAGACGGTGACGCCCCACCGGCTTAGCGTGAGCAAAAACCAACACGGTAGGCAGGGGGATCGACATGGGAGTCGCCACGCGCAGAATTTCCAGCGCCAAAGAGTTTGAATGGGTGCTGAACACGCCACGCCCAGTGTTTATTCTGTTTTTTTCAACACACTGCCCCGCTTGCGCGCAGGCATGCCACTTATTCGAACAGACCGCGTGGAAGCATCCCTGGATAGTCAGCCTGTTACTCGACTGCGCACATACGCCGAGGCACCCTGACGTGACGGGCACCCCGACGCTGCTGATCTACCTGAAGGGGGCCGTGGTAGAACGGCTCAAAGGCTTCGGCCCCGTTGAAGAACAAGAGCAGTGCGTGAAAGACATCTTCAGCCGTTATGACCTGAGCAAGGGCGCAAGTGCACTTGCGTCACTCGACGCTCCTCCACTTCAGCCACCGTCAAACGCCAACCTTCATGCTCCAGGCTATCGCCCACCACCGGCAGGCGGTCGAGCAGGCTCATCACTAAACCCGCCAGGGTTTGATAATCCTCGGTAGCCGCAGCCTTGAAGCCCGTGCGCTGACGCACCAGGTTGAGGTTCAAGGCACCATTGGCACGGAAGCCATCGCCCTGCTCAACAATATCCGGACCTTCGATTTCGCTGGCATCAGGCAATTCACCGGCGATGGATTCCAGAATGTCGGTCATGCTCAACACGCCCATGAAGTCCCCGAACTCGTTGATCACGAAGGCGATGTGGGTGGACTCCTGGCGCATCTGCTCCAGGGCGTTGAGGATCGAAAAGCTCTCCAGCAGGTTGATCGCCCGACGCGCCAAGTGCTCCAGGTTCGGCTCGTTGCCGGCCAGGTATTCCTTGAGCAGTTCTTTCTTGTGCACAAAGCCCAAAGGCTCATCCACTGCACCGTTACGGATCAACGGCAGACGCGAGTAGGACGAGTGCATCAGTTTCAGCCGTGTCGTCTCGGGGTCGTCCGACAGGTCGATACAGTCCACCTTGGCCCTCGGGGTCATCAGGGTGCGAATCGGCCGCTCGGCCAGTTGCAGCACGCCGCTGATCATCACCCGTTCACGCCGGTCAAACAGCGGGCCCTGGGCAGCATCCGGCTCGCCCAGCAGGTCAGCCACGTCTTCACCCACCTCTTCCACCGCCAGGCTGCGACCGCCCAACAAGCGCATCACCGCATGAGCGGTACGCTCACGCACCGGCAACACACCCTGTGCCGATTTTTTGCGACGGGCCCGGGCGATCTGGTTGAACACCTCGATCAAAATCGAGAAACCAATGGCCGCATACAGGTAGCCCTTGGGAATATGGAAACCCAAGCCTTCGGCGGTCAGGGCAAAACCGATCATCATCAGGAAGCCCAGACACAGCATGATCACGGTCGGGTGCGCATTGACGAAGCGGGTCAGCGGCTTGCTCGCCACAATCATCAGGCCGATGGACACGATCACGGCGATCATCATCACCGCCAGCTCGTCGACCATGCCCACGGCGGTAATCACCGCGTCGAGGGAGAACACCGCATCCAGCACCACGATCTGCGCGACGATCGGCCAGAACATCGCGTAAGCCACACTGCCCTTGTGTTGCGCCACATGGCCTTCAAGGCGCTCATGCAATTCCATGGTGGCCTTGAACAACAGGAACACACCACCAAACAGCATGATCAGGTCACGGCCGGAGAAGCTCTTGTCGAACACCTCGAACAGCGGCTGGGTCAGGGTCACCAACCAGGAAATACTCGCCAACAGGCCCAGGCGCATCAGCAGCGCCAGGGATAAACCGATCAAACGTGCACGGTCACGCTGCTCCGGCGGCAACTTGTCCGCCAGGATCGCGATAAACACCAGGTTGTCGATACCCAGCACCAGTTCCAGCACAATCAAGGTCGCAAGGCCGAGCCAGGCCGTGGGATCTGCTAACCATTCCATTTATAGAGTCTCTGTCTTTTAAATTTTTAGAACGCCGGGCACGGCAAAGTGCGGTCATACGACCGGGACAAGGTTAGTTGACGGAATACGGGGTGCTTCAGCGGGAACAGCGACAGCGGTTGTCTTGGGGAAAGACGACTGGGAGGCTCCGAGAGGGTGTTCATGCAAGTCCTGAAATGACAAAAGGACTTGAATCCTACATTTGAAATACAAAATTCCCACAGCGCAAAACTATTACAAAACCTGTAAACCCCTATCAGAAGCACAGCAACTCTTGTGGGAGCTGGCTTGCCTGCGATGCACACACCTCGGTGTTGATCGTTCCCACGCTCTGCGTGGGAATGCCGCCTTTGACGCTCCGCGTCCCACCCGTGCAAGGGTGACGCGGAGCGTCACAGGATGCGTTCCCACGCTGGAGCGTGGGAACAATCTGTATCAGGGTTTACGAGTGGCATCGTCCAGCGCCAGGATGGTGTGGGCATTGGTGACGGTGGTCGCCAGCGTATTGATCACTCCGGAGCGCAACGCCCCCAGGGTCGCCGCCGCCTTGGTGTTCTCACTGGCAATCGCCACCACATCCGGGATGCGAAACAGCTCCTGCACCGTCAACCCGATCACGCGCCCCTGGATGGCGTTGACCGCCGGCTGGCCGTGAATATCGATAAAGTCATAGCCCATCATATCGCCCACCGTACCGGACAACCGCGCCTGGGCGATTTCCTGGGGCGAGAACCAGCCCATGCGCACCATGTTGCTGTTTTCGCTCATGTCGCCGATGCCGATCAAGGCAATATCGGCGCGGCGGGCGCGGTCAAGGGTGGAACGCACCGTGTCGTTGTTGATCAGCACCCCGCGCAGCTCGGGGTTGGCCACCAGTGCCGGGGCGTAGAGGCTTTCACTCTCGCCCCCAAAGCGCAGGGCCAGGCGTCGGCAGATGTGGTCAGGGTTCATGTATTCACCGGCCTTGAGCGAACCGCCGATGGCACACACGAAGGTGCAGTTGCGGGTTACCGGCAGAAACACGTTATCGGCCACCGCGCCGACGTTACGCCCCATGCCCACGGCGACGATCATGCCGTCGCCCAGGGTCTTGTTGAGGTAGTTGGCCACCAGGCTGGCGACCGCCGAGCGCTGGGTGTCGGGGTCGCTATGGTCGACCGCGATCAAGGCGCGGTCGAGCTTGAAGCGCTCCACCAGCGCCCGTTCCAGCTCGTTGTTCATTGCCGGGTGCTGCAGCACGCGCACCTCGACAATCCCTTCATCGCGCGCACGCTTGAGCAGGCGGCTGACTTTTGCCCGCGACAGGTCATAGCGCTTGGCAATGGCCTCCTGAGTGACGTTCTCAAGGTAATAGAGCATCGCCACTTCGGTCATCTGATCGATATCACTGGCCATGCGCTGGGTACTGTCACTCATGGGGACGGGCTTCCGTTTCGGCGTCAAAGGCGCATTCTCCCGACTCTTGCCCCGCGCCGTCCACTACTGATGCCCATCGCGCTCGATCGCATTGATGCGCTCGACCTTGGCCCCGGACCGCGCCGCTTCGAACTCCGAGGCCAAAAACGCACTGACGATGCTTTTGGCCAACTCCGCACCGATGACCCGCGCACCGATGGAGAGGATCTGCGCATCGTTGCTCTTGCGCGCCCTCTCCGCCGAGTAGGTGTCATGAGCCTGGGCCGCACGGATGCCCAGAACTTTGTTGGCCGAGATGGCCATGCCTATTCCGGTGCCGCATACCAGCACACCGAGGCGCTGTTGCCCGGCATTGATGGCAGTGGCCACGGCCAAGGCGATGTCCGGGTACAGCACCGGTGCCGTTGAATGCGTACCGAAGTCGGTCACCGGGTACCCCAACGCTTCAATATGGCGCTTCAACAACTCCTTAAGCTCAAAACCTGCTTCATCGCATCCGATAGCCACCGGGAAAGGTGTGTTCATGGTACCTAGCTCCACTGATCAAATGATCACTTAGTGAAATATCTCTCAGTCATTTCGCAAGCATTAACCCCTTCCTGTCAAGCGAGATTTAGCTGACTCGCCAGTCAAAGCCCCATATAAAGGCAATCTTCCGATCAAAGATGAGAATCACACCTTTTAAGTGAAAGAGATTGACTGATCAGAATTTCATTTGATACACATATGATCACAGCGAAACATAACTGTGCGACCTAATAAGAATTCACAGCACGAGGACACGCCGATGGCCACGCCATTACTGCTCCAGGCTGAACACGTCGCCAAGGCTTACGCCGGGGTGCCAGCCCTGCGTGACGGACGCCTCTCTCTACGCGCCGGCAGCGTCCACGCCCTGTGCGGCGGCAACGGCGCCGGCAAGTCGACCTTCCTGAGCATCCTGATGGGCATTACCCAGCGTGACGCCGGCAGCATTCTGCTCAACGGCGCACCGGTGCAGTTCAATCGCCCGAGTGAAGCCTTGGCCTCGGGGATCGCGATGATCACCCAGGAGCTCGAACCCATCCCCTACATGACCGTCGCCGAAAACATCTGGCTGGGCCGCGAACCGCGCCGCGCCGGTTGCATCGTCGACAGCAAGGCCCTCAACCGCCGCACCCGCGAACTGCTCGAAAGCCTGGAGTTCGACGTCGACGCCATCAGCCCCATGCACCGCTTGAGCGTGGCGCAGATGCAACTGGTGGAAATAGCCAAGGCGTTCAGCCATGACTGCCAGGTGATGATCATGGACGAGCCCACCTCGGCCATCGGCGAGCGCGAGGCCGAAACCCTGTTCAAGGCCATTCGCCGCCTTACCGCACGCGGTGCCGGCATCGTGTACGTGTCCCATCGACTGAGCGAACTGGCGCAGATCGCCGATGACTACAGCATCTTCCGTGATGGCGCCTTTGTGGAAAGCGGGCGCATGGCCGATATCGACCGCGACCACCTGGTGCGCGGCATTGTCGGCCAGGAACTGACACGCATCGACCACAAGGTGGGCCGCGAATGCGCGGCCAGCACCTGCCTGCAGGTCGACAACCTGAGCCGCAACGGGGAATTCCACGACATTAGCCTGCAACTGCGCCGGGGCGAGATCCTCGGCATTTATGGGTTGATGGGCTCCGGGCGCAGTGAATTCCTCAATTGCATCTACGGCCTGACCGTGGCGGATTCCGGCAGCGTTACCTTGCAAGGCAAACCCATGCCCATCGGGCAGCCCAAGGCGACCATCGACGCCGGCATGTCGCTGGTCACCGAAGACCGCAAGGACAGCGGCCTGGTGCTGACCGGCAGCATCCTGTCGAACATTGCACTGTCGGCCTATAAGCGCTTGTCGAGTTGGTCGCTGATCAATGCACGTAAAGAAGCGCAACTGGCCGAGGAGATGGTCAAGCGCCTGCAGATCAAGACCAGTTCCCTGGAGCTGCCGGTGGCATCAATGAGCGGCGGTAACCAGCAAAAGGTGGTGCTCGCCAAATGCCTGTCCACGGAACCGGTGTGCCTGCTCTGCGATGAACCCACCCGCGGCATCGACGAAGGCGCCAAACAGGAGATCTACCACCTGCTCGACCAGTTCGTGCGCGCCGGCGGCGCAGCCATTGTGGTGTCGTCAGAAGCCCCGGAGCTGCTGCACTTGAGCGACCGCATTGCCGTCTTCAAAGGCGGCCGGCTGGTCACTATCAGTACCGACACCGCCCTTTCCCAGGAAGCCTTGTTGAGTCTTGCCTCATGAATGCCAAAACCATCGTTGCTCCCGTTACTGCCGCGCCGCGCAACCGCCTGCGCCTGTCCCTCGACCGCTTTGGCCTGCCGCTGGTGTTTATCCTGCTGTGCGTGGTGATGGCATTTTCCAGTGAATACTTCATGACCTGGCGCAACTGGATGGACATCCTGCGCCAGACCTCCATCAACGGCATTCTCGCCGTGGGCATGACCTACGTGATCCTGACCAAGGGCATCGACCTGTCGGTGGGGTCGATCCTGGCGTTCGCCGGCCTGTGCAGCGCCATGGTCGCCACCCAGGGTTACGGCCTGTTGGCGGCGGTCAGCGCGGGGATGTTTGCCGGCGCGATGCTCGGGGTGGTCAATGGTTTTATGATCGCCAACCTGTCGATCCCGCCGTTCGTGGCCACCCTCGGCATGCTCAGCATCGCCCGGGGCATGACCTTTATTCTCAACGACGGCAGCCCGATCACCGACCTGCCCGACGCCTACCTGGCCCTGGGCATCGGCAAGGTCGGCCCGGTGGGCGTGCCGATCATCATCTTCGCCGTGGTCGCGCTTATTTTCTGGATGGTGCTGCGCTACACCACCTACGGCCGTTATGTGTACGCGGTGGGCGGCAATGAAAAAAGCGCGCGCACCTCGGGCATTGGCGTGCGCAAGGTGATGTTCTCGGTGTACGTGGTCTCGGGCCTGCTCGCCGGGTTGGCCGGCGTGGTGCTGTCGGCACGCACCACCTCTGCCCTGCCCCAGGCCGGGGTTTCCTATGAGCTGGACGCGATTGCCGCGGTGGTAATCGGCGGCACCAGCCTGTCGGGTGGTACCGGCAGCATTGTCGGCACCTTGTTCGGGGCGCTGTTGATCGGCGTGATCAACAACGGCCTGAACCTGCTCGGCGTGTCCTCCTATTACCAGCAGGTCGCCAAGGGCCTGATCATCGTGTTCGCCGTACTGATCGACGTGTGGCGCAAGAAGAAACGCTGAAGAACGACCCATAACAATAACTGGAGTTCTACTTATGAAACTGGGTACCACCCTGGCCGCCGCGGCGGCCCTCTCCCTGCTCGCCAGCAGCATTGCCCTGGCCGCCGATGGCAAGACCTACAAGATCGGCGCAGCCGTCTATGGCCTCAAGGGTCAGTTCATGCAGAACTGGGTCCGTGAGCTCAAGGAGCATCCGGCCGTCAAGGACGGCACCGTGCAGTTGACCGTGTTCGACGGTAACTACGACGCCCTGACCCAGAACAACCAGATCGAAAACATGGTGACCCAACGCTACGACGCGATTCTGTTCGTGCCGATTGATACCAAGGCCGGCGTCGGCACCGTCAAGGCCGCCATGAGCAACGACGTGGTGGTCATCGCCTCCAATACGAAAGTAGCCGATGCCAGCGTGCCGTATGTGGGTAACGACGACGTGGAAGGCGGCCGCCTGCAGGCCCAGGCCATGGTCGACAAGCTCAATGGCAAGGGCAACGTGGTGATCATCCAGGGCCCGATTGGCCAGTCGGCGCAGATCGACCGGGAAAAGGGCGAACTGGAAGTGCTGGGCAAACACCCGGACATCAAGATCATTGAAAAGAAAACCGCCAACTGGGACCGCGCCCAGGCCATGACCCTCACCGAAGACTGGCTCAACGCCCACCCCAAGGGCATCAATGGCGTGATCGCCCAGAACGACGACATGGCCCTGGGCGCCGTGCAGGCGCTGAAGTCCCATGGCCTCACCGCCAAGGATGTGCCCGTTACCTCCATCGATGGCATGCCGGATGCGATCCAGGCGGCGAAAAAAGACGAAGTCACCACCTTCCTCCAGGACGCTCAGGCCCAATCCCAAGGCGCACTGGACGTCGCCCTGCGCGCCCTGGCCGGCGAAGACTACAAGCCGCAATCGGTGATTTGGGAGCGCTATGCCAAGGACCTGAAATGGGCCGACGGCACGGCCAAGAACTACATCCTGCCCTGGGTGCCGGTGACCAATGCCAATGCGGATGCGCTGTACAAGCAAGTCAGCGGCGGTAAGTAACGGTTTCGACCTATTGATGCATCACACATGTGGGAGCGGGCTTGCTCGCGAATGCGGTGTGCCAGGCAGCACATTCGTCAACTGATCCACCGCATTCGCGAGCAAGCCCGCTCCCACAGTGGATTTTCACCATCTTCGAAATGGAGTCATTCATGTCTGGTTTCTGGAACCAAGCCTTCGACCTCAGTGGCCGTTGCGCGGTGATCACCGGTGGCGCTGCCGGCATTGGCCTGGCCTGCGCCACCTTGCTGGCAGAACGCGGCGCCCGGGTGGCGCTGCTGGACCGCGACCCGGCCGTGGTCGAGGTGGCCGCCAGCCTGGGTGCCGGGCACCTGGGCATTGCCGTCGACCTCGGGAAGATCGACCAGATCCAACCGACTGTCGACAACGTATTCGCCCACTTCCAACGCCTGGACTACCTGATCAACAGCGCAGGCGTGGTGGTGCTGGACAAAGCCATCGAAGTCAACGAAAGCGCCTGGGACACCACCCTGGACATCAACCTCAAGGCCAGTTTTTTCATGGCTCAGGCCTGCGCCAGGCACATGCTCGCCCAGGGCAGCGGGCGCATCGTCAACCTCGCCTCCCAGGCCGCGGTGATTGGCCTGGACCGTCACGTCGCCTACTGCGCCAGCAAAGCCGCCATCGTCGGCATGACCAAGGTATTGGCCATGGAATGGGCGCCGCAGATCAACGTCAACGCCATCTCCCCCACCATCGTCGAAACGGCCCTGGGCAAAAAAGCCTGGGCCGGTGAAGTGGGTGAGCGGGCCAAATTGCAGATCCCGGCAGGTCGCTTTGCCCAGCCGGAAGAAATCGCCGGGCTAGCGCTGTACCTGCTCAGCGATGCCGCGCAGATGATCACCGGCGCCAACATGGTGATCGACGGCGGCTACAGCATTCAGTAATTCATCGTTATGTCGTGAGGTTTTGTCATGTCCACTGTCACCGAACGCACACCTGAACAACTCGCCCCGAGCATCCCGAAAACCATGCAGGCCGTGGTCTGCCACGGCCCGGAAGACTACCGCCTGGAAACCGTCGACGTGCCCACCCCCGGCCCCGACGAGATCCTCACCAAAGTCGAGCTGTGCGGCATTTGCATGGGCGATATCAAGACCTATCGCGGCGCGCCGTCGTTCTGGGGCGATGCCGAACAACCGCGCTACGTGAAGCCGCCGATGATCCCCGGGCATGAGTTCGTGTGCCGCGTGGTCGCCCTTGGCCCGGGCGCCGAGAAGCGCGGCGTGGCCGTCGGTGACCGGGTGATCTCCGAGCAGATCGTGCCGTGCTGGGGCTGCCGCTTCTGCAACCACGGCCAGTACTGGATGTGCCAGAAACACGACCTGTATGGCTTCCAGAACAATGTGCAGGGCGCCATGGCCCAGTACATGATCTTCACCAAGGAAGGCATCATTCACAAAGTGCCGGAATCCATTGCTCCCGATGAAGCCATCCTGATCGAACCCTTGGCCTGCTCGCTACACGCGGCGGAACGCGCCAACGTCGACCATGACGACATCGTGGTGGTTGCCGGCGCCGGCACCCTGGGCCTGGGTATTATCGGCGCGGTGCGGTTGCGCAACCCCAAAAAGCTCATCGTGCTGGACATGAAACCCGAACGCGCCGCCCTCGCCCTGCGCCTGGGCGCCGACGAAGTGTGGAACCCGGCCGAAGTCGATGTGCTGGCGAAAATCCGCGAGATCACCGATGGCTATGGCTGCGACATTTATATCGAAGCCACCGGGCACCACAAGGCTGTCAACCAGGGGCTGGCGATGCTGCGCAAGTTGGGGCGCTTCGTCGAGTTCAGCGTGTTCAATGACGAGGCCACGGTCGATTGGTCGATCATTGGCGATCGCAAGGAGCTGGACATCCTCGGCTCGCACCTGGGGCCCTATATGTACCCGAGAGCCATCGACTTTATCGGCAACCGCAAAATCGACATGCGCGATGTGGTGACCCACAAGTTTGCACTGGCAGATTTCAAGGAAGCGTTTGCGGTGATGGAGCGTGGCGACAAGTCGCTGAAGGTTGTGCTCGAACCCTGATTCCAGCAGCAACACACAACCTGTGGGAGCTGGCTTGCCTGCTCCCACAGTGGATGGGTGTCGCCCTTTAGAAAAAACAACAGGAACCCGCGTTATGAATCGAGTCATCAACGATCCCGACCAAGTGGTCGAAGACATGCTGCGCGGCATCCTGGTCGCGCACCCCGAACTTCGCCAGTACGAGAGCAACCCACGAGTCATCGTCAAGGCCAGGCCATCCGCCCAGGGCCGCGTCGGCATTGTCACCGGCGGCGGCTCCGGGCATGAGCCGGCGTTCCTCGGTTATGTAGGCCCAGGCCTGGTGGATGCGGTGGCCGTCGGCGAGATTTTTTCCTCGCCCACCGCCAAAAGCTTTTTCGACGCCTTCCGCGCCGCCGACCATGGCGCAGGCGTGGCCTGCCTGTATGGCAACTACGCGGGTGACAATATGAACGTGAAGCTGGCGATGAAAATGGCCGCCAGCAAAGACATGCACATCCGCACGGTGGTCGCCAACGACGACGTGGCATCCGCGCCCAAAGCCGACATCGCCAAGCGTCGCGGCGTGGCCGGGGAAATCTTCATGTGGAAGATCGGCGGTGCCGCCGCTGCCCAGCATTACGACCTGGACGGCGTGATTCGGGTGGCGCAGAAAACCGTCGACCACTGCCGCTCGATTGGTATCGGCCTTACGCCCTGCACCATCGCCGCGGTGGGCAAGCCGAACTTCCAGATTCCCGACGGCCAGATGGAGCTGGGCATCGGCCATCATGGCGAACCGGGCATTGAAGTCATCCCGATTGAACCGGCCGCCGCCATGGCCGAGCGCATGCTGGCACCGATCCTCGCCGACCGCGATTTCAGCCAGGACGACAGCGTGGTGGTGCTGGTTTCAGGCCTCGGCGCCACCCCGGTGATGGAGTTGTATATTTTCTACGCCGAGGTGGAAAAACAGCTCAAAGCCAAAGGCTTGAAGATTCACCGTTGCTACGTGGGCAACTACTTCACTTCCCTGGAAATGATGGGCGTGACCTTGACCCTGCTCGGCCTCGACGCTGAGCTGAAAACCCTGATCGACCAACCCTGCCGCTCCATCGGCATGACCCAGGCGGAGTGAACCATGAGCCAGCATTTTTCCACCCATGACGGTAGCGCCATTGTCGCCGACCTGGTCAGCGTGATCGTGGCCAACCGTGAGTACCTCAGCGAAGTCGACGGCGCCATCGGCGATGGCGACCATGGCATCAACATGGCCAAAGGCTTTGCCCATTGCGGCCGCACGATCGAAGGCCGCCAACTGACCCTGGCCGAAGCCCTGGATGAACTGACCCTGAGCCTGATGGAAGGCATCGGCGGCTCCATGGGGCCCTTGTATGGCAGCCTGTTTATCGGCATGGCCGACGAAGTGCGCGGCAGTGAAGACGTCGACGCCGCCACCTTCGCCCACCTGCTGCGCGGCGGCTTGACCTCGTTGCAGGACATTACCGAAGCGGGCGTGGGCGACAAGTGCTTGATGGATGCATTGATTCCGGCGGTAGAAGCCTTTGAACGGGCGCATGCGTCGGGGCGTTCTTTCAGCGATGCGCTCGATGCGATGAAAACCGCCGCCTCCCAAGGGCGAGATTCGACCAAGGACCTGGTGGCCAAGATTGGCCGGGCCAGTCGTTTGGGTGAGCGCTCCCTGGGCGTTCTGGATGCCGGGGCCGTGTCGTGCTGCCTGATCCTTACGCAGTTGGCGGACTCGATTAAACCCAGATTAACCTGACATGGCCGAAAACCAATGTGGGAGCGGGCTTGCTCGCGAATGCGGAGTGTCAGCCAGCAAATCTATTGACTGATATACCGCATTCGCGAGCAAGCCCGCTCCCACAAGGGATTACCTGGTTTTCAATACTGGCTTACCAGAACCGCTGCTGGGTCAAGCGGCTCCACCAGGTCAACAGCACCCGGTCTACCGAACCGCTGGCTGCCAGGCCCACGCGCTCTTGCAGGCTCTTACGCTCGGCATAGTGCAGGTGGAACACTTCGGCGGTTTTGGCCTTGGTAGCCAGGTATTCGTCGCTGGTTTGCAGCTCATCGACCAGTTGCTTGTCGAGGGCGGCGACGCCCAACCACACTTCACCGGTGGCCACCTCGTCAATCGCCAACTGCGGGCGGTAACGCGAGACGAAGTTCTTGAACAGCTGGTGGGTGATGTCCAGGTCTTCCTGGAACTTCTCCCGGCCCTTCTCGGTGTTTTCGCCGAACACTGTGAGCGTGCGCTTGTATTCACCGGCGGTCAGCACTTCAAAGTCGATGTCGTGCTTTTTAAGCAGGCGATTGACATTGGGCAACTGCGCCACCACGCCAATGGAACCGAGAATGGCGAAGGGAGCGCTGATGATCTTCTCGCCGATGCACGCCATCATGTAGCCGCCGCTGGCCGCCACTTTGTCGATGCACACCGTCAATGGCACCCCAGCCTGGCGGATACGCGCCAGTTGCGAAGAGGCCAGGCCATAGCTGTGCACCATGCCGCCGCCGCTTTCCAAGCGCAGCACCACTTCATCCTTGGGCGTGGCCAGGCTCAGCAGTGCGGTGATTTCATGGCGCAGGCTTTCGGTGGCCGAGGCCTTGATGTCGCCGTCGAAATCCAGCACGAATACCCGTGGCTTGGCCTCGGGTTTCTTCTTGTCTTTCTTCTTTTCGGCTTTGCTTTCGGACTTGCGCAGGGCCTTGAGCTGGTCCTTGTCGAGCAGGCTCGACTCCAGACGCTCGCGCAAGCCCTTGTAAAAATCATTCAGCTTGCTGACCTGCAATTGGCCGGCGGATTTACGACGACCTTTGCTGCGCAGTGCTGCAAAGCTGATCAGTACCACCAGAATAGCGACCACCAGGGTGACGGTCTTCGCCAGAAAGCTCGCGTATTCGGCCAAAAAATCCATATGTCTCCTTAAAAAATGCACTGCGCCGGGCGCGGATTGCCCCAGCATACCGACGCCACTGCGAAGGAGCCAGTGATCAAACCGCCAGCAGGCGGGCTCCAACGCACTTTTAAAACAAGCGTATGTTTTTTCATTGACAGCTCGCAGGCATCCTCATAACCTCGCCAGACTTTCAACGTACCGGGAAAACGGACGTGGGCAGCATTTATCTGATTCGACATGGCCAGGCTTCCTTCGGTGCAGACGACTATGACGTCCTCTCGCCCATTGGCGTGGAACAGGCGCAAGTGCTCGGTCGCCACCTGGCAGACCTGGGCATCGCGTTTGACCGCTGCATCGCCGGTGACCTGCGTCGCCAGCAGCACACCGCCAGCGCCACGTTCGATCAGTACAGCGCCCTGGGCTTGCCGGTGCCGGCGCTGGAAACAGACAGCGCGTTCAACGAGTTCGACGGCGAAGCGATCATTCGCGGCCTGTTGCCCGACCTGCTCAGCAGTGAACCGGATGCCGTGCACATCCTGCGCAATGGCCCGCAGAACCGCAGCGAGTTCCAGCGCATTTTCGCCCTGATCATCGAGCGCTGGCTGGCCGGCACCTATGATCCGCCGGGGCTGGAAAGCTGGCTGGGGTTTGTCGAGCGGGTCCAGGGGGGCTTGCAGCGTATCCTTGAAGCCGCGAACCACACCGACAAAATCGCCGTATTCACCTCCGGCGGCACCATCACCGCCCTGCTCCACCTGATTACCCGAATGCCTGCCGCCCAGGCCTTCGAAATGAACTGGCAAATTGTTAACACCTCGCTCAACCAACTCAAGTTCCGTGGTCGCGAGGTGGCACTGGCTTCCTTCAACAGTCACGCCCACTTGCAACTGTTGAAGGCGCCGCAGCTCATCACTTTCCGATGAACTGCGGCCAACCGTGACCCCAAGGTCACTGGACTCTACCCTTAAGGATCGAAACCATGACTGACGTAGCTAAAGCAGTAGAAGCAATGAAAGCCAAATTCAACCCAAGCGCTGCCGAGGGCTTGGACCTGGTATTCGGTTTCCGTATCGACGACAGCAAGAATTTCTCGCTGGTGGTCAAGGACAAGACCTGCGAACTCAAAGAAGGCGAAAACCCTGACGCTCAGGTCACCCTGGTGATGGACAGCGAGACCCTGGAAGGCATCGTCGACGGCTCCACCGACGGCATGCAGGCGTTCATGGGCGGCAAGCTGCGCACCGAAGGCGACATGATGCTGGCGATGAAGCTGAGCGAGCTGTTCCCTTCCTGATTCACGGGCGACCCTGGATCCCTGTTGGAGCGGGCTTGCTCGCGAATGCGCAGTGTCAGCTAATGCATCAGGCACTGAACCACCGCATTCGCGAGCAAGCCCGCTCCCACATTTGGTTTGCCGATTGCTTAAGGTTTTGGTTGTAACAGTAACGCCACCAACGCACTCCAGCCGGTCTGGTGTGAAGCTCCCAACCCTCGCCCTGTTTCCCCATGAAAGTACTCATGGAACAACACCAGGTCACGACTGGCCGGGTCCTCCTGCAACTGCGCATACCCCGCCATCGACGGCCGCATACCATTTTCATCCCTGAGAAACAGCCGCGTCAGCCGCTCGCTGAGACTGTCAGCCACTTGCTCCAGAGACGCCAGATACCCACTGCCCGTCGGATACTCCACGGAAAAGTTATCCGCGTAATAGCGGTGAAACTCGCGCAACGATTCAATCAGCATGTAGTTCACCGGCATCCACAACGGCCCGCGCCAATTGGAGTTGCCGCCGTACAAGCGTGAGTCGGATTCACCCGGCTGGTAGCGCGCGCACAAGGTGTCGCCATTCATCTTCAGCGCCAGGGGCTGCTCGGCGAACGCCTTGGACAGGGCGCGCACGCCAAAGGCCGACAAGAACTCCCGATCATCCAGCATGCGCCGCAGCAAATCCTTGGTGCGTTCACCGCGCAGCAGCGCCAGCAACAGGCGGTTGCCCTGCCCCGGTTCGGTCCAGCGCGAAACCAGCTTGGCCAGGTCCGGTCGATGATGCATAAAGCCCAGCAGGCGCTCGCGCAAGCCTTCCAGGCCCTCGTGCTCGCGCTGTTCCAGCACCAGCACCGCGAACAGCGGCATTAACCCGACGATGGAGCGCAGGCGCACCGGTTCGCTCTGGCCATCAGGGCGGTGCAGCACGTCATAGAAAAACTGGTCCTGCTCATCCCATAAGCCTTCGGCGCTGTCATCGACGCGGTTGATAGCGCCGGCGATGTAGAGGAAATGCTCGAAAAATTTCACGGCAATGTCCACGTACACCACATTACGCTTGGCCAACTCCAGGCCGATGCGCATCAGGTCCAGGGCATAAGCCGCCACCCAAGCGGTGCCGTCGGCCTGGTCCAACTGGTAGCCCGGCGGCAACGTGGCCGAGCGGTCGAACAAGGCGATATTGTCCAGGCCCAGAAAACCGCCCTGGAACAGGTTGCGGCCCTCGGCGTCCTTGCGGTTGACCCACCAAGAGAAATTCAACAGCAGCTTGTGAAAGATCCGCTCCAGGAAATCCATGTCGCCCACGCCGGTCAGCGCCTTGTCCTGCTGATATACGCGCCAGCTGGCCCAGGCATGCACGGGCGGGTTGGCGTCGTCAAAGCGCCACTCGTAGGCCGGCAATTGGCCGTTGGGGTGCATGAAGCGGTCCTTTACCAGCAACAACAACTGTTGCTTGGCGTAACCAGGGTCGATCAGCGCGATGGCCACCGCCTGGAAGCCTTGATCCCAGGAGGCGTACCACGGGTATTCCCAAGTGTCAGGCATCGACAGGATGTCGAAGTTGGACAGGTGCCGCCAATGAGTATTGCGGATGTGCAAGCGCTCGGGCGGTGGCGCGGGCTGAGCCGGGTCGCCGTCAAGCCACTGGTTCACGTCAAAATAGTACAGCTGCTTGGACCACAGCAGGCCCGCCAGGGCCTGGCGTTGCACAGTGCGCACATCGTCATCGGCAAGGCCCTGTTGCAAGACCGCGTAGAAGTCATCGGCCTCCCGGCGGCGCTGTTCGAATAGCTTGCGCGCATTGACGTCTGGCGCGTCCAGAGGCGCAAAGCGCAGGTAGAGGGTTTTGCTTTCCTGGCCCGCCAGTTCAAGGGTGAAATGCGCGGCCACTTTAGTGCCCGCGTCCCGGCGAATCGCCGACTCGACCCCGCCCACCACATAATCGTTAATGCCATCCTTGAACGGCCCCGGCGCCGGTTGCCCGTCCAGTTTGGGCTGGTTGGTTTCGTTTTCACAGAACAGCCACTGCACGCCGTCCTGGCCCCAGGCACTGAGGCAGCGGTCATCAAGTTCATGATGACGGGCCAGCACCCGATCAACGTCCAGCCTCAAGCTGGGCTTGGGTGCACCGAAGGTCCAGCTCCAGTCATTGCGCGCCCAGAGCTGGGGCAGCACCTGCAGGCGTGTGGGTTGGTCCGAACGGTTATGCACGGTGACGCGCATGAAAATATCGTCGGGCTGATGCTTGGCGTATTCGACACTGACGTCGCAGTAGTGGTTGTCTGCAAACACACCGGTATCAAGGATTTCATACTCGGCATCATCCAGCCCACGACGGGCGTTCTCGGTGATCAGGTCAGCGTAGGGAAACGCCGCATGGGGGTATTTGTAGAGCATGCGCATGTAGGCATGGCTCGGCACGCCATCGACGAAAAAGTACAGCTCCTTGACGTCTTCACCGTGGTTGCCTTCGGCGTTGTTGAGGCCAAACAGACGCTCCTTGAGGATTGCATCGCGCTCATTCCACAGCGCCAGGCCCAGGCACCAGCGTTGGGCCTTGTCACTGAAACCGGCCAACCCGTCCTCGCCCCAGCGATAGGCGCGGCTGCGGGCATGCTCATGGGGGAAGTAGGCCCAGGCGTCACCGTCGGCGCTGTAGTCTTCGCGCACCGTGCCCCACTGGCGCTCACTCAGGTACGGGCCCCACTCGCGCCAACGTTCGGCGTGTTGCGTTGCCAGGCGCTGGCCTTCAATGGTGCCCAGCAGGTTGGTTACGGGTCTGGCCGTCATTGGGTCCTCCTTCACCGACACAGTGAGGGCAGTGTAGAGCCCAATGACGTCCGCTTGCACATGAAGACTTGGGCGCAGGGCCAACTCATTCATTTGCAGAATGAAGTCCAGAGGAATCTTCGTTTGCAAGCCGGCCGCCCCCTCAACAAAATCGGGCAAAGGCCACGATCATCGCTCCAGTCATCAGGAATTTTTCTATGCACGCCACCGCCCATGTCAGCCCCGACGAGATCCGCAAGGGCTTTTCCAAGGCCATGTCAGACATGTATCGAGATGAAGTGCCCTTGTATGGCGCGCTGCTGGAGCTGGTGGCCCAGACCAATGCCCGCGTGCTCGACAGCGAACCGGGCCTGGCGCATCAACTGCAACGTACCGGCGAAATCCAGCGCCTGGACATGGAACGCCACGGCGCCATCCGCCTGGGCACCGCTGCGGAACTGGCAACCATCAGCCGGTTATTCGCGGTGATGGGCATGCAACCGGTGGGCTACTACGACCTCACCCCCGCTGGCGTACCTGTACACTCCACCGCCTTTCGCGCGGTGCATGAACACGCGCTGCAAACCAGCCCGTTTCGCGTGTTCACTTCATTGCTGCGCCTGGAACTGATCGAAAACCCCGACCTGCGTGCCTTCGCCGAAAGCGCCTTGGCCAAGCGCTCGATCTTTACCACCGAGGCCTTGGCATTGATCGACCAGGCAGAGACCCAAGGCGGCTTGAATGCCAGCGATGCCGAGGCCTTTATCCGCCAGGCCCTGGAGACGTTCCGCTGGCACCACACTGCCACGGTCACCGGCGCCCAATATCAGCAACTCAGCGACCAGCACCGCCTGATCGCCGACGTCGTCGCGTTCAAGGGACCACACATCAACCACCTGACGCCACGCACCCTGGACATCGACCAGGTGCAGGCGGCGATGCCCGGCAAAGGCATCACCCCCAAAGCCGTGATCGAAGGCCCACCTAGGCGCCAGTGCCCGATCCTGCTACGCCAGACCAGCTTCAAGGCCTTGGACGAACCCATCGCCTTCACCGATGCCCACGGCAGCCACAGCGCGCGCTTCGGCGAAATCGAACAACGCGGCGTCGCGCTTACGCCTAAAGGCCGCGCCCTGTACGACCAACTGCTGAACGCCGCCCGCGATGAACTCGGCACATTCCCCAATGAAGCCAACGCCGAGCGCTATGTGCAATTGATGGAACAGCACTTCCAGGCCTTCCCCGATAACTACCCGCAAATGCGCGAGCAGGGCTTGGCGTATTTTCGCTACTTCGTCACCGATAAAGGCCTGGCGGCATGCGGCCAGGCCGATCAGCCGCGCACATTGGAGGCGCTGCTCAGCGCCGGTCATGTGGCGGTGGAACCGTTGGTGTATGAGGACTTTTTGCCGGTCAGTGCGGCGGGGATCTTCCAGTCAAACCTGGGGGATGGGGCGCAGAGTCACTACGCGGGCAACTCCAACCGGGCAGCCTTCGAGCAAGCGCTTGGGCGCAGGACGATTGATGAGTTGCAGTTGTATGAGCAGACGCAGCAGCGTTCCATGGATATATGCCTTGAAACGCTGTTGAAATGACTGGATGCAAGACCGAACGCCAAGCGTCACGGCCTTGATGGTAACCACGATGCGAAGCGAGCCGCTCTTGATCTTGA
>NZ_JAOTNW010000025.1:0-65546 GCF_036346515.1 Pseudomonas sp. AM4(2022) | reverse complement strand
GCGCGGGGCGGCTAAACCGGCATCCCTGCCGGTTTACCCCCCAAATCCCTGACGAATTCCGGCCAGCGTGGTTTGACGGGGCGCCTAAGATCAAAAGCAGATCAAGAGCTACTCGCTTCGCATCGTGGATACGTTTGACGGCGCCGGTCGCCACTGTTGCTCCAGCAACAGCAGATCCACAAATCACTGCGATACCAGGCACTGGCAAGCCAACGCTTCAATCCCCCTTTTTGCGCCGTAACCCCCACGCTACGGGCATTTGCCTGCCCCTGGCACGCTTGCTGCCTAAGCACTGGTACATCCCCTGTGCGAGGTACCGTCCGATGAGTCAGCAAGCCGTGAAATTTGCCTATTGGGTACCCAACGTCAGCGGTGGGTTGGTCGTCAGCAAGATTGAGCAACGAACCCACTGGGGCATCGAGTACAACCGCAAGCTGGCGCAACTGGCGGAGGCGGCGGGTTTTGAGTATGGCTTGACCCAGATTCGCTTCACCGCAGGTTACGGTGCCGAGAACCAGCATGAGTCCGTGGCGTTCAGCCATGCGTTGCTGGCGGCGACCACCACCCTCAAGGTCATCGCGGCGATCCTGCCCGGGCCGTGGCAACCGGCGTTGGCGGCCAAGCAACTGGCGACTATCGACCAGCTCACCAACGGGCGCATTGCGGTGAATATCGTCAGTGGCTGGTTCAAGGGCGAATTCCAGGCGATCGGCGAACCCTGGCTGGAACACGACGAACGTTATCGCCGCTCCGAGGAATTTATCCGCGCCCTCAAAGGCATCTGGAGCCAGGACGATTTCACGTTCAAGGGCGACTTCTACCGCTTCAACAATTACAGCTTGAAACCCAAACCGCTCGGCCAGCCGGAAGTGTTCCAGGGCGGTAGCTCACGGGCGGCGCGGGACATGGCGGCACGCGTGTCGGATTGGTACTTCACCAACGGCAACACGCCCGAAGGCATCAAGGCCCAGGTTGACGACATTCGCACCAAGGCTGCAGCCAATCACCATTCGGTGAACGTGGGTGTAAACGCCTTTGTGATCGCCCGCGACACCGAAGAAGAAGCCCGCGCCGTACTCGCCGAAATCATCGAAAAAGCCGACCCCGAAGCGGTGAATGCGTTTGGCGATGCGGCCAAACAGGCGGGCAAGGCCTCACCGGAAGGCGAGGGCAACTGGGCTAAGTCCAGCTTTGAAGACCTGGTGCAATACAACGACGGCTTCAAGACCAACCTGATTGGCACGCCGCAGCAGATCGCCGAGCGCATCATTGCGCTCAAGGCCGTGGGCGTGGACCTGATACTGGCCGGCTTCCTGCATTTTCAGGAGGAAGTCGAATACTTCGGCCAACGCGTCTTGCCGCTGGTGCGCGAGCTGGAAGCCAAGGCCGGGGTCAAGCAGGTGGCTTAAACAGCACCCGCCGGCCTGCAATACCTGGGATCGATCCAGGGCGCCGCCGAGTATCTGTTCGACATCGCTGTACGTTCTGGGGGCGTGCGACCTGGTGCTGGAGGATGCGTTTTTCCAGCCGAATAGCGGCGGTGTGATCCTCGTAATAGTCATTTATCAGCGCAAAGCGGCGATAGCCATTGCGCTCGTACATCGCCAGGGCACCGCGGTTGTCGATGCGCACCTCCAGGCGCAGGTAGGCGCAATCATGCTCCAGGGCGCAGGCCTCGATGCGCGTCAGCAATTGCTTGCCCAGGCCCATGCCGCGCGCATGTTCGGCGATGGCGATGGAGTACAGGCGCGCCAGTGAAGTGCCGCGATGGAACAACACCAGTGCATAACCGAGCAATTGCGCGTCGTTTTCCGCTACCAGTAACTGGCCATGGGCACGGCTGATCATCCACTGGAAACTGCGCGGTGAGAGCCGGTCGGTGGTGAAACAGTGGTGTTCCAGCGCGACCAATTGAGGCCCATCAGCGGGGGTTGCAACGCGAAAGGAAAGAGCCATATAACCGCCGTAAAAGTTACGTAACGAAACGGGACTTCTCTAAAAGATCGTGCTTAATAGAAAAGGTCGAGTTCTCTAAAGCGGATCAAATATTATGTCAGCGGTACAAGGTCATTGGCGTGAAGTATCCGAGCAAAACGTCGCGGCGACAATAACTTCCAGCGGTTATTTATCGGTCGCCACCAAAGCGTCCAAGCAAGTGGTGATCATTGTCGAACGCAAGGAAGATTGGGCCTCCTACTTTCCCAGCGAAGACATCGTGACGGCCCAGGAATACCTTGAGCAAACCCGTGAAAACGAGACGGGTAAACGTGTGCAGGTCATCAACCTGTGCCGCAGTTACAAGTACCTGGGCCATGGCTACTACTGCTCATTGCTGGCCGAAGCGCGCGGGCACAAGGTGATTCCGTCGGTGCGCACCATCAGTGAACTGACTAAAAAGTCGCTGTATGGTTTGTCACTGGACGACCTGGATAAAACCCTCGATAAAGCCCTGAGTCATCACCTTTACAGCAATACCGAAGGCTTTGTCCTGACGCTTTATTTTGGTCGAACCAATATGGAACCGCTGCAAGAGTTGGCCCGCCAGTTATTTGAAATCTTCCCGTGCCCGATCTTGTTAGTTGAGTTTAGCAAACACAATGGCTGGCATATCGACGGGGTTAAGTCCGGCGTATTGCACAAGTTGCGTGATGACCAGGAAGACCAGTTCGCCCACGCCCTCGACAACTTCAGCCGCAAGATCTGGCGCCAGCCGCGCTCACGCCGCTTGGCGCGGTATGACCTGGCGATTCTTCACGACCCTCAGGAGCAACTGCCACCGTCCAATGCCCGCGCCCTGGAAAACTTTGTGCGGGTCGGCAAGGGCCTGGGCATCGATGTGGAGTTGATCGAGCGCAAGGACTATTCACGTCTGGCCGAGTACGACGCCTTACTGATCCGCGAGACCACCAGTGTCGACAACCACACCTACCGCTTCGCCAAAAAAGCCGAAAGCGAAGGCCTAGTGGTGATGGACGACCCGGCGTCGATCCTGCGGTGCACCAACAAGGTTTACCTCACCGACCTGCTCAACAGCCATCAACTGGGCATGCCCGCCACCGAGATTCTCTACAAGGAGCGACCGGAAGACTTCGAAAGGGTCGGCGAGCGCCTGGGCTTCCCGCTAGTGGTGAAGATCCCCGACGGTTGCTTCTCGCGCGGCGTGATCAAGGTGCAAAGCCAGGAAGCCCTGCTCAAGGCCACCGCCGAGTTGTTTGAACATTCGGTGCTGTTGCTGGCCCAGGAGTTTTTCTACACCGAGTACGACTGGCGCATCGGTGTGCTCAACCGCAAGCCGATCTTCGCGTGCCAGTACTTCATGTCCAAGGGCCACTGGCAGATTTATAATCACAAGGCTATCGGCCAGGACATCAACGGCGAATGCCGCACCCTGGCGGTCCATGAAGCGCCCAAGGCGGTGGTGGAACTGGCGGTAAAGACCGCCAACCTGATCGGCGACGGCCTCTACGGTGTTGACCTCAAGCAGTCCGGCGACAAAGTCGTGGTGATCGAGGTCAACGACAACCCCAACCTGGATGCGGGCATCGAAGACGCCTACTTGCAGGACGACCTGTATGGCTTGGTGCTGGAGGAGTTTGTGCGCCGCCTGGAGCTTAAGCGCCAGGGACAGGTGTGGTAACAATCAAGCAGATAGCCGAAACTCGCGGTTGCCAGGGCAGGAAGGCGAGCAACCTTTACCTGCCGTCGGACGGTTGATTCGATACCAGTAAAATCGACATCCGGTTATTTTCAGGTTGTCCGCCTGAGTCTATAAATACCGTTCCCAGATGGGAATATAACGACGTTCATGATTCAGGCTCGCAACGTTGGGCCTGAAGCAGTTCCGTTGATGGAGCAGTTCAGCGTCACATTTGTGAGTGCACGTCTCTTTAATGGATTTAAGGAGACACGACATGACTGACTTAATAACTTTTGCCCTGCCTGAAGCTGTAACTGATAGCAAGGCCGATCGCCAATTGGGCCGAGCGCTAATAGATGCGTGGCGCAAAGACGGTATTTTTCAGATCAGCATCCATGACGAACAGGACCAGAAGGTCAAGCGCGCCATGGCAGCCAGCAAGGCTTTTTTCAAACTGCCCCGGGAAGAGAAGTCGCGCTTAGTCAGCAGTCTTACCTATGCAGGGTATGTTGCTTCTGGCGAAGAGGTCACGGCTGGCGAGCAGGATCAATCGGAAATTTTCACCATTTGCAAAGATCTCCCACTGGAGGATCAGCGCGTCGTAGACGGCTGGCCGTGCCACGGTCCCGTGCCATGGCCCAATGACGAATACCGCGACAGCATGAAAGCCTTCCTGGAGGAATTGGGTGACACGGGCGAAAAGTTGTTGAAGTTGGTGGCACTCGGACTGGGATTGGAAATAAATGCATTGACGCAGCTTAGCCAGGATGGCTGGCACCATATGCGTGTTCTGCGTTTCCCTGCCGAGTCGGCGCAAACCTGCCGAGGTATTGGGGCCCATACCGACTACGGCATGCTGGTGATCGCTACTCAGGATGAGGTGGGAGGTTTGTATATTCGCCCTCCGGTCGACGGTGAACATCGCAAGCGCAACTGGTTGCCTGACGAAAGCACTGCAGGTTTATTCGAAAACGACGAGCCCTGGACGTTCGTGAAACCGTTACCGCGCGTGTTCACAGTGTTTCCGGGTGATATTTTGCAATTCATGACCGATGGACTTCTGCTCTCGACGCCTCACAAGGTCAAGCTAAACTCACGTGAGCGTTTTGCCATGGCCTACTTTCACGAGCCGAGTTTCAGCGTTTCAGCCAGGCCATTACTCAGTCAGAGCCGTACTGAACGTATTCATTACGGCACACATTTCACCAACATGTTTATGCGTTGCTATCCGCAACGGATAACGACCCAGTGCATTCTCAAGGATAATCGCTTGAGCCATCTGGAAGGTATTAGTCTAGCCCACGCGCACCCTTGAGTTTGTTACTCTCCCGAGCGGGTAGGCCGCTCGGGAGACTTTTCAATGGCCGATCAGCGCCCATTGCTCAAGGTAGTGATTCCATCGGTTCTGCATCAGTTTGTTTTTGCAACGTGAGCACCTCAAACCCGTCCGCCGTCACTGCCACAGTATGTTCCCACTGCGCCGACAGACTGTTGTCCTTGGTCACCACCGTCCAGCCATCCTTGAGACTGCGCGTCTTGGCGCCGCCCTGGTTGAGCATGGGCTCCACGGTAAACACCATACCTTCGCGCAGAACGAGGCCGGTGCCAGGGCGGCCGAAGTGCAGGATTTGCGGTTCTTCATGCATTTGCCGGCCGATGCCGTGGCCGCAGTATTCGCGCACCACGCTGTAGCCGTTGGCTTGCGCATGGGTCTGGATAGCATGGCCGATATCGCCCAGGCGCGCGCCGGGCTTGACCTGACGGATACCGGCCCACATCGCCTCGAAGGTCATCTCCACCAGGCGCCTGGCCTTGGGCGTCACGTTGCCGATCATGTACATCTTGCTGGAGTCGGCAATGAAGCCGCCTTTTTCCAAGGTGATGTCGATGTTGATGATGTCGCCGTCCTTGAGCAATTGCTTGGCGCTGGGCATGCCGTGGCACACCACCTCGTTGATCGAGGTGTTGATGCAGAAGGGGTAGTCGTACTGCCCCAGGCTGGCAGGGCGGGCCTTGAGGTCATTGCGGATGAAGGCTTCGACGGCGCTGTCCAGCTCCAGGGTAGAGCGGCCGGCGGCGACGAAGCCGTCGAGCATGTCGAAGACTTGCGCCAACAGGCGCCCGGCTTCACGCATGACGGCCAACTGTGCGGGAGTCTTGATCATTAGCTGCGCCCCCGGATCAGGTCGGGCTTGTCCAGCAACAACTTGTTGATCAGCTCGTTGTAGGGCAGGTGCGG
This sequence comes from Pseudomonas sp. AM4(2022), assembly GCF_036346515.1. Lineage (NCBI taxonomy): Bacteria > Pseudomonadati > Pseudomonadota > Gammaproteobacteria > Pseudomonadales > Pseudomonadaceae > Pseudomonas > Pseudomonas sp. AM4(2022). The sequence continues at coordinate 59,670 of NZ_JAOTNW010000025.1, read as the reverse complement.
GTTGAGTTCGGCGAGCAGGCCGATCTTGATCCAGAACTCGGCTTGGGCGTTGATGGAACGGTCCATGGCGGCGCTGGCCATGCGCAGTTGTTCGTGCAGCTGATCGGTGATCTTGACGATGCCCATGAGGTTCACTGTGTCTAATTGATATACAAATCGTATATGTTTCGTATGTTGAGCGCAAACCTGCTTCGGCTTAGCGGTGATGAGTTGATTGTTTGCGATATGTTGCCGAAAAAAAGCTTTTCACATAAGCGCTTGGCTCGATGCCGCGAGTTAAACGTTTAATCGCTGCGGTTCGACGATGATGTCAAGAGGGTGGCTTTCTTTAATATGAGCAAGCGGTTTGCTTATGAGGAAAGGTTACAACCACCCCGGTTTTTGCCGAGTAGGCTTACTGATTGAAAGCGTCTTCCAGGGTTGGCAAGACGTGGCAGGCAAGTGCCTGTCGGATACATATAACTGTTGGCAGTCTCAAAAAAGGAGAGGTTAGCCATGCTTTCAGAACTAGAGCTTCGCAGCATTATTGAAGGAAGTTTCCTGCCTAAACGGTGCGAATGCACCAAGGCCGAAGATGCCTCGTTGACGATCAAGGTCTACGACGACCGCGACCGGGACCGGGTGGATTTGGAAGTCAAAGGTATACACCCTGACAAGCTCGACAGCAGTCGAGCGATTTGCAACCTGATCTCCGGGTTGCGTGAAGACCTCAAGCAAAGCCACGCACCGGTGCAGCGGCGCGCTGGTGGGCGCGGCTATCATTAATTGATCGCTTGAATGTAAGTCGACACCCTGTGGGCCTGGTATGTGCCAGGCCCAATGCTGACCAACCTTGCGCTTTACCAGCGTGCTCTCACGCCGGCAGTGCCGCTGATACCCTCAAAGTTATTGGCGTCCAGATGGGTTCCATACTTGCCCTCCATATACACGCTGAACGCGGACGACAATTGAGCCACCACACCGACGCCCATATCAGCCGTGGAGGACTTGTGATCGCTCTTGATCCGGTCCACCCCGTCGAACGTCACCGTGTCGCTACCGCCGAAGGTGTGCCAGACATTCGCCCGTACGTACGGCTCCACGGGTGTGTTGCTGACCAGATAGCGGCCCTTGAGGCGTGCGCCGATGCGGCCGGTCCAATATTCCTGGGAGTCGAAAGACACCTTGGAAATGCCATCGTGCTGACTATCCAGATCGATCTTCTGGCCGATGACCTGGGCCTGAGGTTCCACCTCCCAATGCTCGGACAGCCTGAACGGGTAGCCGGCCTCGGCGGATAACGCCAGGGCGTGGCCCTTGGTATCCATCTTCATCCCTCGGTCAGACTTGTTGTCGCCATCCAGGCGGGTACCCATGGCCACCAGGTCGACGTACCAACCGGTCGGATCGGTGAGTGTCCAGTAGGCGCCGAAGTTGTCGCCGTCGAGTTTGACTCGCCCGGAGCGATGGTTCTGCCAGCCCATTGCAAAGCCCTTCACTTCGCCGCGCAGGCGGCTCTGGCCGATCAAGAGGCCAAGGCGTTGCGTCTGCCCGCCGCTGGTTTCGGCGGCGTAGAGGTCATGGCCAACTTGATAGCCCTTGACCGTGCCGTCAAAGCTCGGCGCCACGGTGCCCGACCAGCTTTTGTTGAAATCACTGCCATAGGCGCGGCCCCAACCTGCCGGCACTGCACCGGTCTCGGTCAGCAGGCTTTGCTCGCCCTGGCGTTCATGGAAGGTGCCCAGCGCCTGCAACGTCATCAGTTGCGCAGCGGGGATGTCCACGGAGTAGACCGGAACTTCCAGGCGATACAGAGGAATCGGCGCAGCACCCGCCACGGCGGTGGGAAGCACAGGGTTACTCGCCGCCGATTGCGGCGACGTGGCCGCGGCGACTTGGCTGGGCGGTGGCGCGGCAGGCTCGACCGGGGGCTGCGGTTGCGCAGTGGGCGGTTCCACAGAGGGTTCATCCGAATCCACTACAGGTGGAGTGGCGGGGATCGGCGGCACCGGCACCACCACGGGCGGTGTCGGTGGTACGGGTGGGACCGCCGGCGGTTGCACGGCCACCACCGAGGAACGAAGGAACCAGCTGTTTTCTGTAGTGGCGGTGGTGCCGCCCTTGAACAGCAGGTATTCATACGCCCCGGCGGAGACCGAGCCCTTCAAGGCAAACGCATCGTTGCTGCTGACGGCGCCGTTGAGTGCCTGGACCACTTCGATGCCGTTGTTCTGGGTCAGCCCGCCGATACCGCCGAGGTTGCTGACGCTCAGTTGGGTGTGACCGCTGATGTTGCCATCGGACACTACCAGCTTGTCGGTGGCCGAGTGCTCGTCACCCAGCACGGTTTGCAGGCGCAACTGGCCGTTGTTGCCTGCGTAGTTGCCATGCACCGTCAATACGCTGGTCGCGCTGTTGTCGGTGGTCATGTCGACGGTGCCGGCGTTATTGAGCGTCGCCAGTTGGCCAGCCGTATAGGGGCGGATGCCGCCTTGCGCCACGGCCAGGGTACTGCTGCCGTCGATGTTGAACGTGCCGGTATTGCTGCCACTGTCACCGAGGAAAAAATCCCCGGCCAGGTCCAGGCGCGAGTTGTGGGTGAGGTTGACGGTCTCCCAGCCGATATAGCGGGCCGCGGTGCTGGATGTTGTCGCGTCGAAGGTCAGTTGATCGTTGCCCAGGCCGCCATCGACGGAGGGCGTGGTGGCCAGCAGGCTTTCATTCAAGCCGCGCAGCAGGGCGGTGTCGTCACCATCGCCCATCAACACCGAGGACTTGATCTGCCCACCGTCAAGCCACCGGAAAGTGTCGTTGCCGACGCTGGCACGGATCTCACCACTGATCACGCCGCCACTCACGGTAATGCTGTCGTCACCACCGCTGGTGCTGATATTGCCGCCGATGCTGCCTGCGGAAATGATGATGGTGTCGGTATCAAAACCGGTGACCAGGTTGCCCAGAATGGCGCCTCCGGACATGTCATAGAGGTTCTTGTCCAGCTTCATATTCACTCGGCCAATGGTGCCTCCGGTCTGGTAGGCCACATCGCCGTCCTCAAAGGCATCGACGATGGTGCCTCCCTCCATCCTGAAGGTGTCGAGCCCATCGCCCTGGAACAGCGCTTGTATTTGCCCACCCAGCATGACGAAGTCATCGATGCCGGCCCCTTGTTGCGCCGCGCCGGTGATCTGGCCGGATTCGATGCGCACGGTATCCACGCCAGGGCCAAAGGTGACATTACCGTTGATGGTGCCGGTACCGCCCGCAGGAAGGGTCAGGCGGTTATCCCCGGAAAGGTCGGTAAGGCCGGGGCTGCTGCCGCTGTCGCACGTATAGGTATCGTTACCGGTACCCGGGGTGAGAACGCAGGCGGCGTGGGAGGGGTGAGGGTTCATGTACTGCAATGAGATGAGGCCGACAGCTAAAACGGCCCGGGTCGAGAAACCACTGGGCATTTGCATGGGTGTGTCCTAGGTTTGTTGTAATAACTGCTCCTGTTTCTGGGTTTAGCACAGTTTTTCAGTAGCGCAATTTTTTGTGCATGGCGCGCAGGCCACGGAATACGTGGCCTGCGTGATGGCACTTTGGGCTTTTAGCCGCCCAGCTCAACCCAATTGGTGACGATAGGGCAGGTCCGGGCCGGTCTTGCCGCAGGTCAGTGCGGCAGCCCGGATCGCGAAGCCCAGCATGGCGTCGATCTGCTCGCGGCTCAGGTTTTGCAGCCCGTCGATCGAGTCCAACTGCTGTTCCGTGAGCCACGCAATCAGCGCCGCCTGGAAGGTATCGCCGGCACCCACCGTATCGGCCATCACCACCTTGACCGCAGGTTGCGACCAACTGCCATGCTGGCGGCTGAACACCGACGCACCGTCGCCACCACGGGTGAGGAACACCAGTTGGCAGCGGTGTTGCAGCCAGCCTTGCAGCACGCTGTCCGGTGACTGGTCGGGGTAGAGCAGGTGCAGGTCTTCGTCGCTGACCTTGATCAGGTCGGCGTGTTGCACCAGCTCTGCGACGCGTGCGCGCCACAGGTGGATATCGGGCTGCGGGTTAAGGCGCACGTTGGGGTCGAGGCTGATCAGACGCTTGCCGCTTTCACGCTTGACCAGGCTGAGCAGCGTGTCACCAATGGGTTGTACCACCAGCGAAAACGAGCCCACATGCAGCCCGCGAATCTCATCGCCCAGGTGCGGCAGGTGCGTCAGTTGCAATTGCCGGTCGGCGCAGCCTTCGCCGCGAAAGCTGTACTGCGGCGAGCCGTTGGCGCCCACTGCCACCATGGCCAGGGTGGTCGGCGCGTCGAACGCCACCAGAAAGCGTTCGCTGATACCTTCGTCTTTCAGTACCTGTTGCAAGCGCCGTCCGAGGTAATCGGTGGACAGGCCGGCGAAGAACCCCGACTCGATCCCCAGGCGGCGCAAACCCACCGCCACGTTGAACGGCGAGCCACCGGCAATCGCCTTGTAGTTGAGCTTGGCGGCCTGCCCGCTGGCATCCTCCTCGCTGAAAAAATCAAACAGCGCTTCACCACACACCAGATACATAGTTGCTCGCTCTTAAAGGGTTGCCACGTGCTGTTGATAACGCTCATACGCCTGTTGATAGGCGCTGACATTGGCGGCCACGGGTAAGGTGCGGCTGGCCGGGTCAATGCTCACGCATTTGTCGCACAGGCGGGCCAGCGGTTCGCCGCTCTGGCACCACGCCGCCTGGATCGCCGCGCCCAGGGCGGCGGCCTCGCTCTGTTCGGTACACACCACTTCGGTGTGCATGATATCGGCGACCATTTGCCGCCACAGCGGGCTTTTCGAGCCGCCGCCGATCAGGCGGATGCTCTGGCTTTGCAGGCCGGTCTGGCGCAGCAGATCAAGGCCGTAACGCAGGCCGAAGGTGGTGCCTTCGACCACCGCACGGCTTAGGTTGGCGCGGGTCAGGTTGGTCATGGTCAGGCCCAGCAGGCTGCCGGTGGCGTGGGGCAGGGCGGGCACGCGTTCGCCGTTGAGGAACGGCAACATGCTCACCCCATCGGCCCCGATCGGCGCCTGTTCGACAAGAGCGTTGAAGGCGTCGAGGTCTAGGTCGAACAGCTCGCGAATCACCCCGGTGGCGTTGGTCAGGTTCATGGTGCAGATCAGCGGCAGCCAGCCGCCGCTGGAGGAGCAGAAGGTCGCCACCGAGGCCTGGGGGCTGACGTTTGGCTGGTCGGCAAAGGCATACACAGTGCCCGATGAGCCCAGGCTCATGGTGATCACGCCGGGGGCGATATTGCCGGTGCCAATGGCGCCCATCATATTGTCGCCGCCGCCACTGGACACCACCGCGTTGGGGTTGATCCCCAGGCGCTCCGCAATGGCCGGCAGGATCGTGCCCACCGCTTGGTCGGCTTCGATCAGCGTCGGCAAAGCGGCTTGCAGGCGGCCGCTGGGGTCGATGTGCTGGAGCAACGCCACATCCCATTCGCGGCGGCGCACGTTGAAGTATCCGGTGCCCGATGCATCGCCGTACTCGGCGCAGGCGCGGCCGGTGAGCCAGTAGTTGAGGTAGTCGTGGGGCAGCAGGATATGGGCAATGCGTGCGAAGACGTCGGGATGCTGCTCGCGGGTCCAGAGCAACTTGGACACGGTGTAACCCGGGGCGATGGCCACGCCCAGGCGTTCCAGGGAACCGCGTTCGCCACCCAGATGCTGCAGCAATCGGTCGTTCTCCGGTGTGGTTTCGGTGTCGCACCACAGCTTGGCCGGGCGCAGCACCTGGCCTTGATCATCCAGCAAGACCAGGCCATGTTGCTGGCCGGATACGCCGATGCCGAGGATGTCCTGGCCATCCACACCGGCCTGTTGCAGGGCGCGGTGGGTGGCTGCGGTGAAGGCGTCCAGCCATTCCTGGGTATGTTGTTCGCGGCGGCCATTGGCGCCGCTGATCAAAGTGTGCGCGGCGGCGCCCAGGCCCAGCACCTTGCCGCTGGACGCATCGAGGACGATGGCCTTGGTGCCTTGAGTGCCGCAGTCGATTCCGAGGAACAGGTTTTGCTGGGTCATGATGGAGTGCTCAGCATTATTATTGGGTTGAACATACGGTCGATGTGGGAGCTGGCTTGCCTGCGATAGCGGTGGTCCAGTCAACCCTGCGGTGACTGCCGGGCCGCTATCGCAGGCAAGCCAGCTCCCACATGTTTAATCCGGGATGTTCAGGAGGTTTTGCAGTGTGGCTGTGACGCCTTTGTCGCGCAGGCTTTCATAGCAACGCTCGAACGCTGCCACAAACGCCGCCGACTTGGGAATAGCCGTGCCAAAAATCTCTTCCACCCCCAGCAAGCGCTGGCTGATCAGTGTGTCATCACTCACCAGCCCCTGGCAGAACTCGGCCCTTGGATCGGGGATCTTGTAGCTCACGCCGTTCTCATCCACGCCCTTCAAATACAAGGCCCAGGCCGCCACTACCAGCGCTGCACGCTCAGTCTCGCGCCCGTCGGTAATCAGGCGGTTGATGGTCGGCACGGTGAACTTGGGAAACTTCGATGAGCCATCGGAACACACGCGCTCCAACTGGTCGGCAATCGCCTGGTTGGAAAAGCGCTCCACCAGGGTCTGCTTGTATTCGGTCAGGTCGATCCCGGGGACCGGCGCCAGGTTCGGCGTGACGTCCAGGTCCATGTAGGCGCGCATGTACGCCACGAACACGGGGTCGTTCATGGTCTCGTGAACGAACCGGTAGCCCTTGAGGAACCCCAGGTACGTGAGGGCCAGGTGGCTGCCGTTGAGCAGGCCGATCTTCATTTCCTCGTAAGGCGTGACGTCATCGGTGAACTGTATGCCGACCTTTTCCCAGGCCGGGCGTCCGTTGACAAATTTGTCTTCCAGCACCCACTGCACAAACGGCTCGCACACCACCGGCCAGGCATCGTCGATCCCGTGCTGGTCATGCAGTTGCAGGCGGTGAGCCGTGCTGGTCATTGGCGTGATGCGGTCAACCATGGCATTCGGGAAGCTCACGTTGGCCTTGATCCAGTCATGCAGCCCGGCGTCGTGCAGGGCGGCGAAGGCCAGCAAGGCCTTGCGGGTGACGGCGCCGTTGTGGGGCAGGTTATCGCAGGACATTACCGTGAAGGCCGGGGTGCCCGCTGCGCGGCGTTGGGTCAGCGCCGCGCAGATAAAGCCGAACACGGTTTTCGGTGCCCTCGGGTACGCCAGGTCATGCTGGATCTGGGGCAGGTGGGCCATGAACTCGCCGTTACTGTCGTCGATGCAGTAGCCGCCTTCGGTGATCGTCAGCGAGACGATGCGGATCTGTGGGCTGGCGAGCTTATCGATCAGCGCCTGGGCGCCGTCTTCGGCCAGCAGCATGTCGCTGATCGAGCCGATCACGCGCACTTGCGTGTCGTCGGTGTCGCCCAGTTCATACAGGGTGAACAAATAATCCTGGCCGGCCAGGTCGTCGCGGGCCTTGCGGTCTTCACTGCGCAGGCCGACGCCGCAGATGCTCCAGTCCAGGCCCTCGCCGGTGTTCATCAGGGCATCGGTGTAAAACGCCTGGTGCGCACGGTGGAAACCGCCGACGCCAATGTGCGCGATGCCCTGGCGGGTGTCGGCAAGTGCGTAGGTCGGCACCTGCACTTCGGGCGCCAGTCGGGTGAGGTTGGCTTTATTCAATTTCATCTGGAAATACTCGCGAAATCAGGCGGCAGCGCGCAGTGGACGGGCCACGGCCACGCCATCGGTGTCGAACAAATGGCAGTGCGCCGGGTCCAGGTGCAGTTGCAGCGTCTCGCCGTATTGGCTGGCCATGTCGCCACGGATACGCATGGTCAGCGGTTCGCCGTTGCGGGTGATGACGTGGCAAAAGGTGTCGCTGCCCAGGCGCTCGCCGACGTCGGCGGTGACGGTCAGGGTGGTTTGCCCTGGTGTGGCCATTTCCAGATGCTCGGGACGAATGCCCAGGGTCACCGCGCTGCCCACGCTCAGGCTGGCGCCGCTCAGCGGCAGGCTGATCAGGGTGCCGGCCTCCAGTTGCACCTCACAGCCTTGGCTGTCGACGCGGGTGACCTGGCCCTTGAGGAAGCCCATCTTCGGCGTGCCGAGAAAGCCTGCCACAAACAGGTTGGCCGGCTGGTGGTACAGGTCCAGGGGCGAGCCGACCTGCTCGATGCGCCCGCTGTTGAGCACCACCACCTTGTCGGCCAGGGTCATGGCTTCAACCTGGTCGTGGGTCACGTAGATCATGGTCGCTTGCAGTTCTTTATGCAGGCGCGCCAGCTCCAGGCGCATCTGCACGCGCAGGGCGGCGTCGAGGTTGGACAGCGGTTCGTCGAACAGGAAGATCTTCGGGTTGCGCACAATCGCCCGGCCAATTGCCACGCGCTGGCGCTGGCCACCCGAGAGCTGCTTGGGCTTGCGCTCCAGCAAAGGCCCCAGCTCAAGGATGTGCGCCGCTTCGCTGACTTTGCTCTCCACCAGCTTCTTGTCGACACCGGCCAAGTCCAGGGCAAACGACATGTTCTTGCGCACGCTCATGTGCGGGTACAGCGCGTAGGTCTGGAACACCATGGCCAGGTCGCGCTTGGCCGGGGTGACTTCGGTGATGTCGCGGCCATCGAGTTCGATAGTGCCGTCGCTGACCTCTTCCAGGCCGGCGATCAGGCGCAGCAGGGTGGATTTGCCACAGCCCGACGGGCCGACGAACACTACGAATTCCTTGTCGTTCACTTCCAGGTCGATGCCCTTGATGATGGAAAAACCTTCGAAGCCTTTTTGCAGATTCTTGATGGTCAGGTTGGCCATGATGGGCCCTCCGCTGGGAAATTATTATTTAACGGCGCCGAAGGAGAGGCCGCGCACCAGTTGCTTCTGGCTGATCCAGCCAAAGATCAGGATCGGCGCGCAGGCCAGGGTCGAGACGGCAGACAACTTGGCCCAGAACAAGCCTTCGGGGCTGGAGTAGGAGGCGATCAAGGCGGTCAACGGCGCGGCGCTGGAGGAGGTCAGGTTCAGCGACCAGAACGCCTCGTTCCAGCACAGGATCAACGACAGCAGTACCGTGGACGCCAGGCCACCCTTGGCAATCGGCAGCAGCACGCGCACCATTTCCTGCCACAGGGTGGCGCCGTCCAGGCGGGCGGCTTCGAGGATGTCCTTGGGGATGTCCTTGAAGTAGGTGTACACCATCCACACCACAATCGGCAGGTTGATCAGGGTGTAGATGATGATCAGCGCAATGCGTGTGTCCAACAGGCCAAAGCTCTTGGCCAACAGGTAGATCGGCATCAGCACGCCCACCGGCGGCAGCATCTTGGTGGACAGCATCCACAACAGCGTGCCCTTGGTGCGCTGGGTTTCGTAGAACGCCATGGAGTAGGCGGCCGGCACCGAAATCAGCAGGCACAGGGCGGTGGCGCTGAACGAAATCACCACCGAGTTCCAGGCGTAGGCGAAGTAATTGCTGCGCTCGTTGATGTGCAGGTAGTTCTCCAGCGTCGGCGTGAAGATGAACTGCGGGGGGGTAGCGAACGCGTCGATTTCAGTTTTGAAACTGGTCAGCACCATCCAGAAAATCGGGAAGAAAATCAGGATCGCGATGGCCCAGGCCAACGTGCCGAGCAACAGGCTTTGCAGGCGGCGGGATTGTTGAAGCGTCATGGCGCGGCCCTCAAGGCTTGTCAGTCAGGTTTTTGCCGATCATCCGCACCAGGATGATCGCCGCGATATTGGCGATGACCACGGCAATCAAGCCGCCGGCCGACGCCATGCCCACGTCGAACTGCACCAGCGCCTGGTTGTAGATCAGGTAGGCGAGGTTGGTGGAGGCGTAGCCGGGGCCACCGTTGGTGGTGGTGAAGATTTCGGCGAACACCGAGAGCAGGAAGATGGTTTCGATCATCACCACCACGGCAATCGGGCGGGCCAGGTGGGGCAAGGTCAGGTGCCAGAAGATCGCAATAGCACCGGCACCATCCAGGCGTGCGGCTTCCTTCTGCTCCTGGTCCAGGGACTGCATGGCGGTCATCAGCAGCAGGATCGCGAAGGGCAGCCATTGCCACGACACAATGATAATGATCGACAGCAGCGGGTAATGCGCCAGCCAGTCCACCGGCTCGGCGCCGAAGAACTTCCACACCGCGGCGAGAATCCCCGACACCGGGTGAAAAATCAGGTTCTTCCAGATCAGCGCGCCCACCGTGGGCATGATGAAGAACGGCGAAATCAGCATCACCCGTACGATGCCGCGCCCCAGGAACTCACTGGCCTCCAGCAGCGCACTGATCAACACGCCGAACACCACACTGATGAGCAACACGCTGCCCACCAGCAACAGGGTATTGGTGGCGCCGGGCAGGAACCCCGAATCGGTAATGAAGTAGCTGAAGTTTTCCAGCCCCACGAACTGGTTTTCGCCGGGGTAGAGCAGGTTGTAGCGGATCAGCGAAAAGTACAGGGTCATGCCCAGCGGCACGATCATCCACAGCAGCAGCAAGGCCACCGAGGGGCTGACGAGGAACCAGCCGGGGTTGGCCAGGCGGTTTTTGGTGGGTGTATTCATGGTGATCAGAACCAGTCAGGTGCCTACAGAATCTGCGTCGGAGCGCGGTCACTGTGGGAGCTGGCTTGCCTGCGATGGTATCGCCTCGGTGCTACTGATAGACCGAGTTGTTTGCATCGCAGGCAAGCCAGCTCCCACAAAAGCCCTGCTCCTACATTTGCGCGGGTGAAGCTGGGTTATTTGGGGTAACCAGCCCGCTTCATTTCCCGCTCGGTGGTGGTCTGCGCGGCGGTCAATGCAGCATCGACAGTCTGCTGACCGGTCAACGCACCCGAGAAGAACTTGCCCACCTGGGTACCAATCGCCTGGAATTCCGGAATGGTCACCAACTGGATACCGATATACGGCACAGGCTTTTCGGTCGGCTTGGTCGGGTCGGCCACTTTCAGCGATTCCAGCGTCACCTTGGCGAACGGCGCGGCCTTCATGTATTCATCGCTGTAGGTGGATTGGCGCGTACCTGGCGGCACATTGGCGATGCCATCGGTCTTGGCCACGAGCTGGCCGTATTCCTTGGAGGTGGCCCAACTGGTGAACACCTTGGCGGCGTCCTTGGCCTTGGAGCTGGTCGGAATCGCCAGGCTCCAGGAATACAGCCATGACGTGCCCTTGTCGGTCTTCTCGTGGGGCGCGAAAGTGAAGCCGACATGCTCGGCGACCTTGCTCTGGCTCTTGTCGGTGACGAAGGAGCCCGCCACGCTGGCGTCTACCCAGATTGCGCACTTGCCGCTGTTGAACAGCGCCAGGTTCTCGTTGAAGCCGTTGCTGGAAGCACCCGGCGGGCCAGATTTTTTCATGTTGTCGACGTAGAAGTTCAGCGCGTTCTTCCACTCGGGGCCGTTGAATTCCGGCTGCCACTTCTCATCGAACCAGCGCGCCCCGAAACCGTTGGCCAGGGTGGTGATCAGCGCCATGTTCTCACCCCAACCGGCTTTGCCGCGCAGGCACAGGCCGTATTGCTCTTTGGATTTGTCGGTGAGTTTGGCGGCGAATTCGCCGATCTGGGTCCAGGTGGGGTGTTCGGGCATGTTCAGCCCGGCGTCCTTGAACAGGTCAGTGCGGTAATAGGTGATCGAGCTTTCGGCGTAGAACGGCAGGGCGTACAGCGATCCCTTGACCGACAAGCCGTCACGCACTGAAGGGAACACATCGTCGAGGTCGTAGGACGCCGACAAGTCCTTCATCGGCTCCAGCCACCCCTTGGCGCCCCAGAGTGCGGCTTCGTACATGCCGATGGTCAACACATCGAACTGCCCGCCCTGGGTGGCGATGTCGGTGGTCAGGCGTTGGCGCAGCACGTTTTCTTCGAGCACCACCCAGTTCAACTTGATCTCCGGGTGCTCGGCCTCGAAGGTTTTCGAGAGCTTCTGCATGCGGATCATGTCGCTGTTGTTGACGGTGGCAATGGTCAGGGTTTGCGCGCCTAGGCTGACGGCGCTGAGGGTCATGCAGGTGCAGGCAAGCAATGCTTTTGCTGTGAACTTCATCGCGCACTCCATTTCCGCGCCCAGGGGGCTACAGAAGGACGGTTATTGTTGTTGTGTCTTCCTACAAGGAGTCAGGAAGAGTGTGCGTTGATTACAGCCTTCAAAAGCGGCGGTGACAAATCCTTGGGCGCACGCTCACTGATACTTTTTTGCACTCATCGACCACCTGATCGTTCCCACGCTCCGCGTGGCAACGTCGCTAGGGACGCTCTGCGTCCCGGGGTGACGCAGAGCGTCACGGTATGCATTCCCACGCAGAGCGCGGGAACGATCAGTGCAGTGTTTAACGCTCAATATCAGCCAGTACACGTTCAGCCAACAAGCGAGACACCTCGATCAACTGCGCAATACCCAGCGCGCCTTCTCGTCGCGAGCCGTCGAGTTCAAAGGCGAAATCGCAGGTGAGGGCGTGGGCAGAGGCGAGTGATTCGCTGAGGTTGACCAGCAGGTCTTGGGTGCAGATGCCGTCTTTAACGGTGAATAGCACGCTGGGGGCTGGATCGATTGGGGGATTTGGGGTGGGTTTGATCATGGTGAAACTCCTGATTTAAGTGGAGCTGCCACCCTTTCGCCGCGACGCTATGGGGTGGTAGCTGTACGCAGGTTCGCGGACCGGAATCAGGAAACCGGCATACCCGAAGGTATCCCGCGCACAGCCACCATGAAGCCGCACAGTAGACGATAAAAAAACGCCGACTAAAAGCGCAAATGGCACTTTGCATCTGATTAAACCGGGCCGCGACGCCCGACGCTGCCTGTGCAGCGGTGTACGGAGACTAGAAATCGAGTGTCCTAGGGGCAACCTCAAAGCCTTGTAAGACGTTTCTGTTTCCCACCACCTAGCCGAACGATCAACCTCAAGCCAAATTCTGCTCCGTCAACCGCTGCACCGCCAACCGCCGATAGTGGGACGGCGTCATCCCCTTAAGCTGCTGAAACCGCCGATTGAAGTTGGAAATATTATTGAACCCCGACTCAAAGCACACATCCGTCACGGCCTTGTCCCCATCGGCCAGCAATTCACAGGACTTGCTGATGCGTAGCCGATTGACGAATTCAATAAAAGTCCGCCCGGTCGCCTGTTTGAACACCCTGGAAAAATACGTCGGTTTCATCCCCAGATACTCCGCCACTTCCTCCAGCGGCAACTCCCGGGCGTAGTGGGCAAAGATGTAGTCCACCGCGCGGTTGGTGCGGTCGATGCTGTGTTCGTCGGCTTGCTGTGGCGTGGTGACGCCGGACAGCAACTGGTAGTCCTCACAGGCGCTTAGCACTTCCAGCAAGATAAAGAAGTGCCCCAGGCGCGCCATGCCCTGGGCGTCTTCGATGCGTTGCATCAGGGTCATGGCGTGGGCGATGGTTTTTTTGCAGCGAAATTCAATGCCGTACTGCGCACGTTCAAGTAACGGCGCCAGGCTCTTGAGTTCGGTGAAGATGTGGCTGCCGTGTTCGAACAATTCATCGGTGAAGTTCACCAGCATGTCGCGCTTGGGTACGACCTCGTCTTCTTCCACCTGGCTGATCCAGTTGTGGGGCAGGTTGGGGCCGGTGAGGAACAGGCTTTCGGGGTAGAAGTTACCGATGTAGTCGCCGATAAACACCTTGCCTGAGCTGGCGACGATCAGGTGCAGCTCGTATTCCTTGTGGAAATGCCAGCGCACCAGGGGGCAGGGGAAGCCGTGCTGGCGATAGATGATGGACAGGCCGTTGTGGTCGTCCATCAACTCGTAGGAAGGGTCGGTGATGCGCGTTGCTCGGGTCATGCTGCCGTCGCTTTATTGTGGTTGCTGCGTAGGATAATGCCCCGTCACGCGCGACCTCGCCAGCGGCAGTGTTTATAGGCTGCGGTTTTTGGCCTCGATCCACTGGGACATGTATTGGGTGCTCTTGTGCGCGTGGTGGCGCAGCATGCTGCCGGTGAAGTTGTCCCGGCGATGGGCAGCGAGGTTGCTGCGGCAACGTTCCAGGCATTCCACCAAGGCGGGCCCGTGGAGGGCCTGGTCATAGCGTCGGGCCAGCAATTGGCGCCCATGTTCCTGGGCCTGGGCCCAACGCTCGCGGTTTTGATAAAGGGCCACGGCAGCGGCGGCCAGGGCCGGGGCGTCCTGAGCGATCACGCCGGGCCAGGGTTGGTCGTCACCCATGGCCTCGGCGCCGATGGGGGTGGTGACATTGGGCGTGCCGCACAGCATGGCGTCCACCAATTTGCCCTTGATGCCGGCGCCAAAGCGCAGCGGTGCCAGGCAGATACGCGCTGCCGTCATCACTTGCAGCGCATCCTCGGCCCAGTTCATCACATGGAAACCCTGGGCCGGGTTGTGCAGGGCAGTAGCCTTAGGCGGGGTGTAGGCGCCGTAGATATGCAACTGCGCGCCCGGCAGTTGTTGGCGAATCAGCGGCCATAGGCTGTGCTTCATCCACAGCACCGCATCCCAATTGGGCGCATGGCGGAAGTTGCCGATGCTGAGGAAATGCGCACGGTCTTCAAAGGGCGCGAACGCGGCGGTGGGCGGTTGCAGCATCAACGGGCACCAGTGGAGCAGGGCGGCGGGCACCTTGAACTGCTCGGTGAGCAGGCGGATTTCCACGTCGGAGATCATCAGGCTGATGTCACAGCGGTAAATCGCGGCGATTTCGCGCTTGGCCAGGTCGGTATCGGCCATGCGCTGGAACTCGTCCTCCAGTGCCGGCGCGAAGAGGGCGCTGAAGTCGTCGCTGTCGGGGCTGGCTTTCACCTGCTCCTTGAAACGCTGGTGGCGGGCGTCGCGCAGGCTTTGCAGGTCGGAGGTCTCCAGCACCCGCAGCGCGTCGGGGCAGCACTGTTCTACGCGCCAGCCGAATTGCTCCTCCATCATGAAGCGGTCGAACAGCACGATATCCGGGACCAGTTCGCGAATAAAATCGTCGAAACTGCTGTTATTCAGTTCGATGGCGCATTCGGCGATCCCTAGCGCGGGCAAGTCAGCCTTGTGTTCGCCGATGGTGGCCGGGCTGCTGAAGGTAATGTCCCAACCTTGCGTAAGAAAGCTCTCAAGGATTTGCATCATATGCCCGCCCGCGGCGGAGGAGCGCGGTTCCGGCCAGACATAACCAATGACCAGGACTTTGGTGGCGGGCTGATTCATCGACAATGGTTTCCTTGAAGGGCAGGCGAAAAGCGCGCAATTAAACCACAACCTCAGGACATGACAATTTGTGTCTGGCGGTAGGTAGCTTCGGCACTTTGTGGTTAACTTCCGCCTCTCGAATTCGTTTAACCAAACCCAGCATAAGGATTCTGTTCATGGCTCAAGTCACCCTTAAAGGCAACCCGGTCCAGGTTGAAGGCGAATTGCCGAAAGTCGGCGCCAAAGCTGCAGACTTCACCCTGACCGCCGGCGATCTGTCCAACGCCACCCTGGCTACCTTTGCCGGCAAGCGCAAAGTGCTGAACATCTTCCCAAGCGTTGACACCCCAACCTGCGCCACTTCGGTGCGCAAGTTCAACGCCCAGGCCAATGATGTGGCCAACACCGTGGTGCTGTGCATCTCCTCCGACCTGCCATTCGCCCAAGCGCGTTTCTGTGGTTCCGAAGGCCTGGAAAACGTTAAAAACCTGTCGGATTTCCGCAACGCCGACTTCGCCGTTGACTATGGTGTTTCCATCGCTGACGGCCCACTGCAGGGCCTGACCGCTCGCGCTGTCGTGGTGCTGGATGAAAACGACAACGTGCTGCACAGCGAGTTGGTCAAGGAAATCGCTGAAGAGCCAAACTACGACGCCGCCCTGGCTGTGTTGAAGTAACTGTTTCTACGTATGACTGTCGTTTGGCAGTAACACGTATGATGCATGATTGCGGCCTGGCCTAGTCCAGGCCGTTTTTATTTGAGCGTCAGCGGCTTAGCGAAATAGCCGGTGGACTAAGATCAGAAGTTAAAAGTTGTAAGCCCAAGGTAAATAGCCGGTAAAGGTGCTTTTCTAAAGGCCCCCCAGTGCTTATCTTTCAGCCTCCCAAAGTAGAAGCTCTCGCGCCCAATGGTTGATCACTCCATGCAATCCTCCCCCCGCAACTCCCGCCGCTGGCTGTTTGGCCTGCTCGTGCTGCTGGTTATCGCCGGCCTGTGTTGGAAACTCTGGCCCAGCGGCGCGGCCCATAAAGACGCTCCGGCCGGGCACACGGGTAAAACCGGCATGGCTCGCCCTGGCTTCGGCGGGTCCACTGGCCCAGTGCCGGTGCGCGTGGCCCCTGCGGTGCTGGGTGAGTTCCCGGTGTACTACAAGGCGCTGGGGACAGTCACTGCACTGAACACCATTAATGTGCGCAGCCGGGTGGGCGGCGAGTTGGTCAAGATTGCCTTCGAGGAAGGGCAGATGGTCAAGGCCGGTGACCTGCTGGCAGAAATCGACCCGCGCAGCTACCAGAACGCCTTGCTCCAGGCCCAGGGCACCTTGCTGCAGAACCAGGCCCAGTTGAAGAACGCCCAGGTCGATGTACAGCGTTATCGCGACCTGTACGCCCAGGACAGTATCGCCAAGCAAACCCTGGACACCGCCGAAGCGCTGGTGTTGCAGTACCAGGGCACGGTCAAGACCAACCAGGGCGCGGTGGACGACGCCAAGCTCAACCTGGAGTTCACCAAGATCCGCGCGCCCATCAGTGGTCGCGTCGGTTTGCGCCAGCTCGACGTCGGCAACCTGGTGGCGGCCAACGACACCACCGCCCTGGCCGTGATCACCCAGACCCAGCCAATCAGCGTGGCCTTTACCCTGCCGGAAAATACCCTGGAAACCGTGCTGGCCCGTTACCACGCCGGTAACAAGTTGCCCGTGGAAGCCTGGGACCGTAGCGACGTGAAAAAACAGGCAGTCGGTGTACTGCAAAGCCTGGACAATCAGATTGACGTCACCACCGGCACCCTGAAGTTCAAGGCGCGTTTCGATAACAAGGACCAAGCGCTGTTCCCTAACCAGTTCGTCAATGCGCACCTGCTGGCCGATACCTTGAAGAACGTGGTGCTGGCGCCCTCTGCGGCGATCCAGTTCGGCAACAATGGCACCTTTGTCTACAAGCTCGACGGTGACAAGAAGGTCAAGGTCCAGCCGCTGGTGGTGGGGGACACCGATGGCGAAAACACCGTGATCAAAGAGGGCCTGGTCGCTGGCGACCGCGTGGTGCTGGAAGGCACCGACCGCCTCAAGGACGGCAGCGAGATCGAAGTGGTCAACGCCAGCAGCGAGGTGCCGACCACGCCGACCGAACACCTGCAAGGCAAGCCCGCAGCGAAAGGGGAGACCGGTGCTGACGCCGGCAAGGCGCAAAAGGTCGGTTCATGAACCTGTCGCGCCTGTTCATCCTTCGCCCGGTCGCCACCACGCTGAGCATGCTGGCCATTGTCCTGGCCGGCATCATTTCGTACCGCCTGCTGCCGGTATCGGCGTTGCCCCAGGTGGATTACCCGACCATCCGGGTGATGACCCTGTACCCCGGCGCCAGCCCCGATGTAATGACCAGCGCGGTTACCGCACCGCTGGAGCGCCAGTTCGGGCAGATGCCCGGGCTGACCCAGATGGCGTCCACCAGCTCCGGCGGTGCGTCGGTGCTCACCCTGCGTTTCAACCTCGACATCAATATGGATGTCGCCGAGCAACAGGTGCAGGCCGCGATCAACGCCGCCACCAACCTGTTGCCCAAGGATTTGCCGGCGCCGCCGGTGTACAACAAGGTCAACCCGGCGGATACCCCGGTGCTGACCCTGGCAATCACCTCCAAGACCATGTTGCTGCCCAAGCTCAATGATTTGGTCGACACGCGCATGGCGCAGAAAATCGCGCAGATCAGCGGCGTCGGTATGGTCAGCATCGCCGGTGGCCAGCGCCAGGCCGTGCGCATCAAGGTCAACCCCGAAGCCCTGGCGGCCAATGGTTTGAACCTGTCGGACGTGCGTGCGCTGATCGCCGCCTCCAACGTCAACCAGCCCAAGGGCAACTTCGACGGCCCCACCCGCGTGTCGATGCTCGATGCCAACGACCAGTTGGTCTCACCCCAGCAATATGCCGAGCTGATCCTGGCCTACAACAATGGCGCACCGTTGCGCCTCAAGGATGTGGCGCAGATCGTCGACGGAGCCGAAAACGAACGCCTCGCGGCCTGGGCCAACGAAAACCAGGCGGTACTGCTGAACATCCAGCGCCAGCCGGGCGCCAACGTTATCGAGGTAGTCGACCGTATCAAGGCGCTGCTGCCGAGCATCACCGACAACCTGCCGGCCGGCCTGGACGTAACGGTGCTTACCGACCGTACCCAGACCATCCGCGCCTCGGTGAAAGACGTACAACACGAGCTTCTGATTGCCATCGCCCTGGTGGTGATGGTGACGTTCCTGTTCCTGCGTCGGGTCAGCGCCACGATCATTCCGTCCATCGCCGTGCCGCTGTCTCTGGTGGGTACCTTTGGCGTGATGTACCTGGCGGGGTTCTCCATCAATAACCTGACGCTGATGGCCCTGACCATCGCCACGGGGTTCGTGGTGGATGACGCCATCGTGATGCTGGAGAACATTTCTCGCTATATCGAGGAGGGCGAGACGCCGATGGCGGCGGCGCTCAAGGGCGCCAAGCAGATCGGCTTCACCCTGATTTCCCTGACCTTGTCGCTGATTGCGGTACTGATCCCACTGCTGTTCATGGCTGACGTGGTTGGGCGGCTGTTCCGCGAGTTCGCCATCACCCTGGCGGTGGCGATCCTGATTTCGCTGGTTGTGTCCCTGACCCTGACGCCGATGATGTGCGCGCGCTTGCTCAAGCGCGAACCGAAGGAAGAAGAGCAGGGACGTTTCTACAAGGCCAGCGGCGCCTGGATCGATTGGCTGATCCAGGCCTATGGCCGCAAGTTGCAGTGGGTGCTCAAGCACCAGCCGCTGACCCTGCTGGTGGCCATCGCTACCCTGGGGCTTACGGTGGTGCTGTACCTGGTGGTGCCCAAGGGTTTTTTTCCGGTGCAGGATACCGGGGTGATCCAGGGTATTTCCGAGGCGCCGCAGTCGATTTCCTTTGCGGCCATGAGCCAGCGCCAGCAGGAGCTGGCGAAGATCATCCTCGCCGACCCTGCGGTCGAGAGCCTGTCGTCCTACATTGGCGTGGATGGCGATAACGCCACCCTCAACAGCGGCCGCTTGCTCATCAACCTCAAGGCCCACGGCCAGCGCGACTTGAGCGCAGCCGAGGTAATCACCCGCCTGCAACCGCAGATCGACAAGCTGGTGGGCATCCGCCTGTTCATGCAGCCGGTGCAGGACCTCACCATCGAGGACCGGGTCAGCCGTACCCAGTACCAGTTCAGCATGTCCTCCCCGGACGCCGAGCTGCTGGCGTTGTGGAGCGGCAAGCTGGTGCACGCACTCAGCCAGTTGCCGGAACTCACCGACGTCGCCAGTGACCTGCAGGACAAAGGCTTGCAGGTGTACCTGGTGATTGACCGCGACGCGGCCTCGCGCCTGGGCGTGAGTGTCTCGACCATCACCGATGCGCTGTATGACGCCTTCGGCCAGCGCCAGATTTCCACCATCTACACCCAGGCCAGCCAGTACCGGGTGGTGTTGCAGGCCCAATCGGGCGAAACCCTCGGCCCGGCGGCCCTCAACCAGATCCATGTGAAAACCACCGACGGTGGCCAGGTTCGGCTGTCGAGCCTGGCCCATGTGGAACAGCGCCAGGCGCAATTGGCGATTGCCCATATCGGCCAGTTCCCGGCGGTGATGATGTCGTTCAACCTGGCGCCCGGCGTGGCGCTAGGCAAAGGCGTGGAGCTGATCAACCAGACCCAGAAGGACATTGGCATGCCGGTAGGCGTGCAAACCCAGTTCCAGGGCGCCGCCCAGGCGTTCGAGGCGTCGCTGTCGAGTACCTTGCTGCTGATCCTGGCCGCGGTGGTCACCATGTACATCGTGCTGGGCGTGCTCTACGAGAGCTATATCCACCCGATCACTATCCTTTCGACCTTGCCGTCGGCGGCGGTGGGCGCCTTGCTGGCCCTGCTGCTCAGTGGCAATGACCTGGGCATGATCGCGATCATCGGCATCATCCTGCTGATCGGTATCGTGAAAAAGAACGCGATCATGATGATCGACTTCGCCCTCGACGCCGAGCGTAATCAGGGCCTGGACCCTCAGACGGCGATTTACCAGGCGGCGCTGTTGCGCTTCCGGCCGATCCTGATGACCACCCTGGCCGCCTTGTTCGGTGCGGTACCGCTGATGCTTGCCAGCGGTTCCGGCGCGGAGTTGCGCCAACCGCTGGGTTTGGTGATGGTCGGTGGCTTGCTGGTGAGCCAGGTGTTGACGCTGTTCACCACGCCGGTGATCTACCTGTACTTCGATCGCCTTGGCCGGCGCTGGCGCAAAGAGCCGCAACGCCTGGAGCCGGTTGAGCCATGAACCTGTCCGGACCTTTCATCCGCCGGCCGGTCGCGACCATGCTGCTGAGCCTGGCGATCATGTTGCTCGGTGGCGTCAGCTTCAACCTGCTGCCGGTATCGCCCTTGCCGCAGATCGACTTCCCGGTGATTGTGGTGTCGGCCAGCTTGCCCGGTGCCAGCCCCGAGGTGATGGCGTCCACGGTGGCCACGCCGCTGGAGCGCTCATTCGGCGCGATTGCCGGTATTACCACCATGAGCAGCTCGTCGAGCCAGGGCTCGACGCGGGTGATTTTGGCGTTCGATTCCGACCGCGACATCAACGGCGCAGCGCGGGAAGTGCAGGCGGCCATCAACGCGTCGCGCAACCTGCTGCCCAGCGGCATGCGCAGCATGCCCACCTACAAGAAGATCAACCCGTCCCAGGCGCCGATCATGGTGCTGTCGCTGACCTCTGACGTGTTGCAGAAGGGCCAGTTGTACGACCTGGCCTCGACCATCCTGTCCCAGAGCCTGTCCCAAGTACCGGGCGTGGGTGAAGTGCAGATCGGCGGCAGTTCGCTGCCGGCGGTGCGCATCGAGTTGGAACCCAAGGCCCTCGATCAGTACGGCGTCGCCCTGGACGATGTGCGCAACACCATCGCCAACGCCAACCAGCGCCGGCCCAAAGGCTCCCTGGAAGACAGCGAGCGTAACTGGCAGATCCAGGCCAACGACCAGTTGGAGAAAGCCAAGGACTATGAGCCCCTGCTGATTCGCTACCAGGACGGCGCCGCCCTGCGCCTCAAGGACGTGGCGAAGATCACCGATGGTGTAGAAGACCGCTACAACAGTGGCTTCTTCAACAACGATTCGGCGGTGTTGCTGGTGATCAACCGCCAGTCTGGCGCCAACATCATCGAAACCGTGCGGCAGATCAAGGCCCAGTTGCCGGCATTGCAGGCGGTGCTGCCGTCCAGCGTCAAGCTCAGCCTGGCCATGGACCGCTCGCCTGTGATTACCGCTACCCTGCATGAGGCGGAAATGACCCTGCTGATTGCCGTGGGGCTGGTGATCCTGGTGGTGTACCTGTTCTTGGGCAACTTCCGCGCTTCGCTGATCCCGACCCTGGCGGTGCCGGTGTCGCTGGTGGGTACCTTTGCGGTGATGTACCTGTACGGCTTTTCGCTGAACAACTTCTCGTTGATGGCGCTGATCCTCGCTACCGGGCTGGTGGTGGACGATGCCATCGTGGTGCTGGAGAACATCTCCCGGCACATCGACGACGGCGTGCCACCGATGAAAGCCGCGTACCTGGGCGCTCAGGAAGTCGGCTTTACCTTGTTGTCGATGAACGTGTCGCTGGTGGCGGTGTTCCTGTCCATCCTGTTCATGGGCGGGATCGTCACCAACCTGTTCCGTGAGTTTTCCATCACCTTGTCGGCGGCGATCATCGTTTCGCTGGTTGTCTCGCTGACCTTGACGCCCATGCTGTGCGCCCGCTGGCTCAAGCCTCATGACAAGGCCCGGCAGACCGGTTTGCAGCGCTGGAGCCAGAAGGTCAACGACCGCATGGTCGCCGGCTACGCCACCAGCCTGGACTGGGTGTTGCGCCACCGGCGCCTGACCCTGCTCAGCCTGTTGATTACCGTGGGGGTGAATGTCGCGCTGTATGTGGTGGTGCCAAAAACCTTCATGCCTCAGCAGGACACCGGCCAATTGATCGGGTTTGTGCGCGGTGACGATGGCCTGTCGTTCAGCGTGATGCAGCCGAAGATGGAAGTCTTCCGCCAGGCGGTGCTCAAGGATCCGGCGGTGCTCAGTGTGGCCGGCTTTATCGGTGGCAACCAAGGCACTAACAACGCAGTGATGCTGGTGCGCCTCAAACCCATCAGTGAACGCAAGATCTCTGCCCAGGCGGTGATCGAGCGTCTGCGCAAAGAGGTGCCGTTGGTACCGGGCGGGCGCCTGTTCCTGATGGCCGACCAGGACCTGCAGTTCGGCGGCAGCCGCGACCAGACCAGCGCGCAATATTCCTACATCCTGCAAAGCGGCGACCTGGCCGCGTTGCGCCTGTGGTACCCGAAAGTGGTCGCGGCGATGCGTGAGTTGCCCGAGCTGACTGCCATCGACGCTCGCGAAGGCCGGGGCGCGGCGCAGGTCACGCTGATCGTCGATCGGGACCAGGCCAAGCGTCTGGGCATCGACATGGACATGGTCACGGCGGTGCTCAACAACGCCTACAGCCAGCGGCAGATTTCCACCATCTACGACAGCCTCAACCAGTATCAGGTGGTGATGGAGGTCAACCCCAAGTATGCCCAGGACCCGATCACCCTGAACCAGGTCCAGGTGATTACTGCCGATGGTGCGCGGGTGCCGTTGTCGACCATTGCCCATTACGAGAACAGCCTGGCCGACGATCGCGTCAGCCATGAAGGCCAGTTCGCTTCAGAAAACATCGCCTTCGATATGGCGCCCGGGGTGACGGTAGAGCAGGGCACCGCGGCCATCGAGCGTGCGATTGCCAAGGTCGGCCTGCCTGAAGATGTGATCGCCAAGATGGCCGGCACCGCCGACGCTTTTGCGGCCACGCAGAAGGGCCAGCCGTTCATGATTCTCGGTGCGCTGGTGGCGGTGTACCTGGTGCTGGGCATTCTGTATGAAAGCTATATCCACCCGCTGACCATTCTCTCGACCCTGCCGTCGGCGGGTGTTGGCGCCTTGCTGGCGATCTATCTGCTGGGCGGCGAGTTCAGTCTGATTTCGTTGCTGGGCTTGTTCCTGCTGATCGGCGTGGTGAAGAAAAACGCGATCCTGATGATCGACCTGGCGCTGCAACTGGAGCGCAACGACGGCATGAGCCCGCTGGAGTCGATCCGCAGCGCCTGTCTGCTACGCCTGCGACCCATTTTGATGACCACCCTGGCCGCCATCCTCGGCGCCTTGCCGTTGCTGCTCGGCACCGGCGATGGCGCGGAAATGCGCCATCCATTGGGCTTGACCATTATTGGTGGCCTGGTCTTCAGCCAGATCCTGACCCTTTACACCACCCCGGTGGTCTACCTCTATCTCGACCGCGCGCGCCACCGCTTCAATGCCTGGCGCGGCGTGCGTACCGATGCTGCCCTGGACACTGCGCTATGACCGATTCAACCAAATTATTGTGGCGAGGGAGCTTGCTCCCGCTGGGCTGCGAAGCGGCCCCAAAAAAGCCTGGGAGTGCTTCGCTCTCCAGCGGGAGCAAGCTCCCTCGCCACAACAACACCATGAAGTTATTGGCGGTGATGATGTGTGGGGTGTTGCTCAGCGCCTGCGCCATTGGCCCCGACTACAAGCGACCGGAGGTCATCGAGCCGGTGCAGTTCAAAGAAGCCCAGGGCTGGCGCCAGGCCAACCCCAGCGACTCCCTGGCCCGTGGCGCCTGGTGGGAGCTGTATGGCGACCGCCAACTCAATGAGCTGGTAGAGCGCCTTAACACGTCCAACCAGACCGTTGCCCAGGCCGAAGCGCGCTTTCGCCAGGCCAAGGCGCTGGTGCGCAGTTCCCGCGGGGCGTTTTACCCCAGCGTCGACCTGAGCGTGGGTAAAACCCGCGCCAGCCAGGGTACCGGCAGCAGCAGCGCCAGCCTCAGCAGTTCCAGCAGTGGTATCCGCGACACCCTCAATGCGCAGTTGGGCGTGAGCTGGGAAGCTGATATCTGGGGCAAGTTGCGCCGTGGGCTAGAGGCCAATGAAGCCAGCGCCGAGGCCAGCTCGGCAGACCTGGCCGCGATGCGCCTGAGCCAACAGTCGGAACTGGTGCAGAGCTACCTGCAACTGCGGGTGATGGACGAACAGACGCGCCTGCTGCAAGCCACGCTGGACACTTACCAGCGCTCGTTGAAAATGACCGAAAACCAATACCGCGCCGGTGTGGCCGGCAAAGACGCCATCGCCCAGGCGCAAACCCAGCTCAAGACCACCCAAGCCAGCCTGATCGACTTGATCTGGCAACGCGCCCAGCTGGAAAACGCCATAGCCGTGCTGATCGGCGAAGCCCCGGCCAACTTCAATCTGGCGGTGAGCAAAGACATTCCGGCGCTGCCGCAAATACCGGTGAGCCTGCCGTCCCAGTTGCTGGAACGTCGCCCCGATATTGCCTCGGCCGAACGCTCGGTGATCGCCGCCAACGCCAATATCGGCGTGGCCAAGGCCGCCTATTACCCGGACCTCAGCCTGAGTATGCAGGGCGGCTATTCCAGCAGCACCTATGAGGACTGGATCAGCCTGCCGAACCGCTTCTGGTCGGTGGGGCCGAAACTGGCGATGACCCTGTTCGATGGCGGCCAGCGCTCGGCGGAAGTCGACCGCACCGTGGCCAGCTATGACGAGACCGTGGCCAAGTACCGTCAGACCGTGCTGGACGGTTTCCGTGAGGTGGAAAACTACATGGTGCAACTCAAGGTGCTGGCGGACGAGGCTGTGGTCAGCAATGAAGCGCTGGAATCGGCGCGTGAGTCGTTGCGCTTGACCGAGAACCAGTACAAGGCGGGTTTGATCGCTTACCTGGATGTGGTGACTGTGCAGGCGACGGCCCTGAGCAACGAGCGCACCGTGTTGACCTTGCTGCAGTCGCGGCTGGTGGCCAGTGTGCAGTTGATCGCAGCGTTGGGCGGTGGCTGGGACGGCCAGACCTCCCTGGCCGAAAAGGAGTGACCGGCTACACACGCATCCTGATCGCCTTCTGTAGGAGCGAGCTTGCTCGCGAAAAACGTCAACGATAACGCGTGCTTGCTGAATGAACGCGGCGTCTATGAGTTATTCGCGAGCAAGCTCGCTCCTACAAATAGCCCCTGCATTTTGATGTCCATGACGTGGTTGGAAACAGCCTGATAAAGCCAGCCGATTGACGCCAAAAACTCACTGATGGCCAACTGATTAATTAATCACCTGCCCAGAATCATTCTCGCTACAATCGCCCGATTTGCCACCCGGCAGGGGCTTTTGCGCCCCGTCGCCTGCGAGACGTGCCATGTTGATCGGTAGCTATTCAACCTCCCTTGTCGTGATTTCCCTGTGCGTGGCCATCCTGGCGTCCTATACGGCCTTGGACCTGGCCGGGCGTATCGCGACCGCCAAGGGGCGGGCTGTTTACCTATGGATCACTGGCGGCGCAGTGGCGATGGGCGTGGGCATCTGGTCCATGCACTTTATCGGGATGTTGGCCCTGCGCCTGCCGTTTGCCCTCGGGTTTGAGGTCGGCATTACCCTGTTTTCGCTGTTGATCGCCGTGCTATCCAGTGGTTTCGCGTTATGGCTGGTCAGCCAGCCACGCTTACCGGCCTGGCAACTGGCATCTGGCGCGCTGATGATGGGGGCCGGTATCGCCAGCATGCATTACACCGGCATGGCCGCGATGCGCATGACGCCGGGCATCGATTACGACCCGGCCTTGTTCGGCGCTTCGCTGGTAATCGCGGTGGTGGCTTCCGGCGCCGCGCTGTGGATCGCCTTCAACCTGCGGCGCGACACACCTTATGTGCGGCTGGCACGGGGTGGCGCCGCCGTGGTGATGGGCGTGGCCATCGTGGGGATGCACTACACCGGGATGGCTGCGGCGGGCTTTGCCGATGGCAGCTTCTGCGGTGCTGCAGTAACCGGCTTGAGCGGCAAGGGCCTGGATAACCTGGTCTTGGTCACTTCACTGGCGGTGCTGGTCATTGCGCTCTTGACCTCGGTGCTGGATGCGCGCCTGGAAGCGCGCACCGCCGTGCTCGCCGATTCCCTGACCCTGGCCAATCAGGAACTCACCCACCTGGCCCTGCATGACATGCTCACCGGCTTGCCCAATCGCACGTTGCTGGCTGATCGCATTCAACAAGGCATCCAGGCGGTGAACGAGCGGGGTGGCTGCTTTGCCTTGATGTTCATCGACCTGGATGGTTTCAAACCGGTCAACGATGCCTTTGGTCATCACTTGGGCGACCAGTTGCTGCGCGAGGTCGGCTTGCGCTTGCGCGAGGACTTGCGCAGCCAGGATACTCTGGCCCGCATCGGTGGTGATGAGTTCGTGTTGCTGGTGCAGCTCACCCAGCCCGATGATGCCATGAGCCTGGCCGAGCGCCAGGTCAGCTTGATCAACCGCACCTTCACGGTGGCCGAGCATGAGTTGCAGATCTCGGCCAGCGTCGGTATCGCCATGTTCCCGGGCAACGGTAATAACCCCCAGGAACTGCTGATGAACGCCGACGCGGCGATGTATCACGCCAAGGGCATGGGCAAGAACGGCTACAGCTTCTTCGATGTGTCGATGAACACCAATGCGCGCAAACAACTTCAATTGTTGCAGGACCTGCGCAATGCCCTGGAGCAGGGGCAATTTCGTTTGCATTACCAGCCCAAGTTCGACGCCGTCAGCGGTCTTTCCGTGGGGGCCGAGGCGCTGTTGCGCTGGGAGCATCCGCAACAAGGCTTGTTGATGCCCGCTACGTTTATTGCACTGGCGGAGAAAACCGGGCTGATCATTCCCATCGGCGAATGGGTACTCGATGAAGCTTGTCGCCAGATGCGCCTGTGGTACGCCGAGGGTTATGAGCACTGGCGCATTGCCGTTAACCTCTCGGCGTTACAGTTCTGCCACGCCGGGTTGGTCAACAGCGTAGCGGCCGCGCTGGAGCGCCACCAATTGCCGGCCAATAGCCTCACGCTGGAAATCACCGAGACCACCGCCATGAGCGATGCCGACGCGAGCATGACGGTATTGCAGCAGCTCTCGGCCATGGGCGTCGACCTGTCCATCGATGACTTTGGCACCGGTTACTCCAGCCTGATGTACCTCAAGCGCCTGCCGGCCAACGAGTTGAAGATCGACCGTGGTTTTGTGCGTGACCTGGAGCATGACAGCGACGACGCGGCCATCGTCTCGGCCATCGTGGCCCTTGGCCAGGCCCTGGGCTTGCGGATAGTTGCTGAAGGTGTGGAGACCGATGTGCAGCAGCGGTTCCTCACCCGGCTAGGGTGTGACGCCTTGCAAGGCTACTTGTTGGGGCATCCATTGCCGGCCGATAGCTTCATGGCGAATATCCGGGGCGCCGAACAGCCTGCGCCTGACAAAAGCAGTCAGTGACGGGTATTCTTGGATCCAACCCTAAACATCTGGTTGAATCAGGAGGCCGCAGCCATGGACAAAGTCGTCATCATCACAGGGGGCAGTCGTGGCATTGGCGCCCAAACGGCATTGCTCGCCGCTCGCCAGGGCTATCGTATCTGCATCAACTACCAGGCGGATGAAGACGCTGCCCACCGTGTACTTGAGCAGGTCCGCGCGTTGGGCGCCCAGGCGATTGCCGTGCGGGCCGATGTCAGCATCGAGGATGAAGTGATCGGCCTGTTCAATCGCGTTGATGCGGAGCTGGGTCGGGTTACCGCGCTGGTGAATAACGCCGGCACCGTGGGGCATAAGTCGCGGGTCGATGAGATGTCCGAGTTTCGTATCCTCAAAATCCTCAAGACCAATGTGCTGGGCCCGATCCTGTGTGCCAAGCACGCGGTGTTGCGCATGTCGCCCCGGCATGGCGGGCAGGGCGGCAGTATCGTCAACGTATCCTCGGTGGCGGCGCGGCTGGGCTCGCCGGGTGAGTATGTCGACTACGCCGCTTCCAAGGGCGCGCTGGATACCTTTACCCTGGGGCTGTCCAAGGAGGTGGCGGGCGAGGGCATTCGCGTCAACGCGGTGCGCCCTGGCTATATCTTTACCGATTTCCATGCCCTGAGCGGCGACCCGGACCGGGTCAGCAAGCTGGAGTCCGGGATCCCGATGGCGCGGGGCGGGCGCCCGGATGAAGTGGCGGAGGCGATTATCTGGTTACTGTCGGACAAGGCGTCGTATTCCACCGGCACGTTTATCGACCTGGGCGGCGGCCGTTAAAACGATCGGACAATCCGCCCTAATGTCTCCATGGCTTTTTCCGACGCCTCGTTCCAAGGGCTGCCGTAATTCAGGCGAATGCAGTTTCTGAACCGCTGGGTCGCGGAAAAGATCGGCCCCGGCGCAATGCTGATGCCCTGGGCGAGGGCCATCTGGAACAATTTCAGCGAGTCGGTCTGCTCCGGCAATTCCAGCCACAGAAAATAACCTCCCGCTGGCTGGCTGACCCGTGTTTGCGCCGGGAAGTAGCGGGCGATGGCCGCCAGCATGGCGCTTTGCTGTTCTTCCAGGGCGTAGCGCAGTTTGCGCAGGTGCCGGTCATAGCCGCCGTGTTGCAGGTAGTCGGCAATCGCCGCCTGGGCCGGCATCGACGGGCATAGCGAGGTCATCAACTTGAGCCGCTCGACCTTCTGTGCAAAGCGCCCTGCGGCGACCCAGCCCACCCGGTAACCCGGCGCCAGGCTCTTGGCAAAAGAGCCGCAATGCATCACCAGCCCTTCGGTATCGAAGGCCTTGGCCGGTTTCGGCGCTTGTTGCCCGTAGTACAGCTCGGCGTAGACGTCATCTTCGATCAGCGGTACTTGATGGTTGCGCAGCAGTTCCACCAGCGCCTGTTTTTTCTCTTCAGGCAGCGTGGCGCCCATGGGGTTCTGGAAGCTGGTCATGGTCCAGCAGGCCTTGATCGGATAGCGCTCAAGGCTTTGGGCTAGAGCGTTCAGGTCAATCCCGTCGCGCGGGTGCACCGGGATCTCCACGGCCTTGAGTTTCAAGCGTTCAAGCACTTGCAAGCACGCGTAGAACGCCGGCGCCTCGATGGCGACCAGGTCGCCCGGTTCGGTCACAGCCTGCAGGCACAGGTTCAACGCTTCGAGGGCGCCGTTGGTGATCAGCAGCTCCTCCATCGGCAGCATCAGGCCACCGACCATATAGCGCAGGGCAATCTGCCGGCGCAGTTGCGGGTTGCCGGGCGACATGTCGGTGACCACCAGGCGTGGGTCCATTTCGCGGCTGGCACTGGCCAGGGAGCGGGCCAGGCGCGGCAGCGGGAACAGCATGGGGCTGGGGAAGGCCGAGCCGAAGGGCACGGTGTTGGGGTCTTTGATGGAGTCCAGTACCGAGAACACCAGCTCACTCACGCCCACCTCGGTGGACTCATGCACCTGCTCACTCACCACAGGTTCAGAAAACGGGCTGGGCGCGTGGGTGTTGACGAAGTAGCCAGAGCGGGGGCGTGCGCGAATCAGGCCACGACGCTCCAGCAAGTAGTAGGCCTGGAACACGGTGGACGGGCTGACGCCGTAGGCCTGGCTGGCATAGCGCACTGACGGCACGCGCTGGCCGGGGCCGAGGACGCCGGAGCGGATCAGTTCTGCGATGTCGTCGGCAAATTTTTCGTAGCGTTTCATGGCGGCCTAATTAGCTTTTCGAATGTGTACGCAGGGCAAACTGTAGGAGCGAGCTTGCTCGCGAAAAACTCACAGTCGCCGCGTTCAGTCAGAAAGCACGCGTTATCGTTGACGTTTTTCGCGAGCAAGCTCGCTCCTACATTTGATCTCTATCGTTGCTCAGCGATTCAAGGGCGCAACGAAGCGACTGTCGGCAGCGGTATAAATCCACGGTTCATCCACATCCGTCACTTTAAAACGGATAGTTTGAGAACTGCTGGCCGGTGTGTCCGCCAGCAACGCCACCGACACCGGTATATCGACAATTTCCCCGGGCGCGAGGCTGACCTGGGTCTTGCCTTGCAACTGGAACCCCTCGGCGTCCACCAGCTCCAGGCGGTAGTCCTGGCGCTGCTGGGTCTTGTTGATCACCTTGAGGCTGTAGATATTTTCGATCAAGCCCTGGCTGTTTTCGCGGAACATGCCACGGTCTTTGGTTACATCCAGCGACACCATCGGCCGTTCAATCAGGGCCACCACCAGTGCCGCGATCATCACCACCAGCACGGCACTGTAGCCGATCAGGCGTGGCCGCAGCAGATGAGTCTTGCCACCCTGCAATTGATGCTCACTGGTGTAACTGACCAAACCACGGGCATAGCCCATTTTGTCCATGATCGAATCGCAGGCATCGATGCAGGCCGCGCAGCCGATACATTCCATTTGCAGGCCGTCGCGGATATCGATGCCCGTGGGGCAGACTTGCACGCACAGCTGGCAATCGATGCAATCACCGAGGCCAACCTGCGTTGGCTGCACGTCACGTTTACGCGGGCCACGGTGCTCGCCGCGGGCGGCGTCGTAGGAAATAGTCAGGGTATCTTTATCAAACATCACGCTCTGGAAGCGTGCATAGGGGCACATGTGCATGCATACGGCTTCGCGTAGCCAGCCGGCATTGATGTAAGTGGCACCCGTGAAAAACAACACCCAAAACAGGCTCACACCGCCCATCTGCCACGTCAGCAGTTCGGCGGCCAAGGGGCGGATGGGGGTGAAATAGCCCACAAACGTCAGCCCGGTCAACACACTGATACCCAGCCACAACGTATGTTTGGCCGAGCGTCGTGCCAGCTTGTTCAGGCTCCAGGGGGCGGCCTGCAGTTTGATGCGTTGGTTGCGCTCACCCTCGGTCACCTTCTCGCACCACATGAACAGCCAGGTAAACGAGCTTTGCGGGCAGGTGTAGCCGCACCAGACGCGGCCGGCAAACACCGTGATCGCGAAGAGGCCGAAGGCACAGATGATCAACAGCGCCGAAAGCAGGATAAAGTCCTGGGGCCAGAACGTGGCGCCAAAAATGTGGAACTTGCTCTCGGCCAAGTCCCACAGTACGGCTTGGCGCCCACCCCAGTTCAGCCACACGGTGCCAAAAAAAGCCAGGAACAGCACGCCGGCACCGCCCACGCGCAAGGTGCGGAACAAACCGGTAAAGCTGCGGGTATGGATCAGGTTGTCGCTGGATTTGGCCTTCACCTTCTTTGGGTGAATGGGCTCAAAGGTTTCCACGGTTGGGATTCGTTCGCTCATGGTCGTTCGCTCATCAGCCTCCATCAGGCCGATGAACTATGGGCGACAGGCTGTTTACATAACAGACTCAGGTGGAAGGATAAAAAGCGGATCAGATAGGCTTGGTGAGTTCTTGTGCGTCCATGTGCTGCACCCCAAGGGCATAAGGGTGCAGAGATTCATCGGGTTCGATGATACAGATCAATCAAATCACCGAACCAGGCTCTTGCGCCTTCACATGGTTACGGCCATCCGTGGCCCCTTCAACCGTCAGCGCGTCGGCTTCGGCTTCAGTGATATAGATCCGCTCGTCCGCCAAGTCCACACAGGACATGGCTTTGTCATTGTCGGTAAGGATGGTCACTCGGGTGGCGGGCAGGCTTTGTTCCTGGCCGTTGTCGTCGAGCGTGAAGTAGCACAGATGATTTTCGATGCGTACGGGCATGACAGTCTCCTTTTTGTGGATTACGCAGCGTTAGGCGGCCGCCCTGCGGGCGGGTTCCAGGCAACTGACTGGCGGTCTGCGTTGTCCATCCTTTATCTATCCATAATAAAAAGGAGCGCATCCATGGACGCCTGGTGGCATCTGGTGTGGCAAACCCTGCAGGCCGAATTCGCAGACATTGGCGACGCCCGGCAACTCACCCAAGTGACTGTGCGCCTGCTGATTGCGGCGATTCTCGGCGGTATCCTGGGCTTTGAACGTGAGCACAAGGGCAAGGCGGCCGGGGTGCGCACCCATATGCTGGTGGCACTGGGCGCCGCGCTATTTGTGTTGGTGCCGCAGATGTCCGGTAACCAGGCGGACGCCATGAGCCGGGTCGTTCAGGGGGTGATTGCAGGCATTGGCTTCCTCGGCGCTGGCACCATCCTCAAGGGCAAGGAAGACGAAGAGGGCCAGCACGTGAAAGGCCTGACCACAGCGGCCGGGTTGTGGATGACCGCCGCCATTGGTGTGGCGGCGGGGATGGGGCGTGAATCAACGGCGGTACTGAGCACGCTGCTGGCCCTGGTGGTGTTTAGCGTCATGCCTAGAATTGTCAAATTACTGGAAAAGTGACGTTGCCTCACCCATTGGTCAGGTCACGATGTTGCTTGCGCGCACCTCACCAAACACCTTGAGCACAAAGGGCGGTTTGTGTGGAGCATCAGCAACGACTACCACACTGGTGTTGGTGTCGGGGGCGTGATGGATCTGCATTTCCCCGATCGCCTCAGGGGTCCGTTCGACCCGTTGCAAAGGCCTGTTCAACTGTCTCTGGATGCCGGACAGATCCAGCTTGTCTTCCGAATTGAAGTTCCGGATTTCGCTGGGCGCATTCAGCGTAGACTCGCTGAGATTGTTGAAGCTATAGGTTGCAGGCCCTTGAGTTTCAGGCGTTTCGTCGACCTTTGCATCGCTCAGTGACATGCCTGTATCTACGAATTTCTTGGACCTGCTCTCCATGTCGGAAAAATTCTTGCGAATGTCACCCAGTTGTTCCAGCGAGCTTTTGAACTGATTGACGGGGCCCCAGAGTTCGCCATCGAATGAGCTGATGATCGCCTGCACAATGCCGAGCCTGAACTTATCGAGTGTATCGCTGGCTACGTGATTCTTGGAGGCGTCCAAGTTTGATTCAATCTTTTTTTTGTCGAGCTTGTTGCCGATCTCTCTAAGCACCGGGACGTTTTTTCTCGCGTTGGGACCCCTTGATAATGATTTGACATTGTTTGGGTGTAACAATTTATCGAACTCTGAAGTGATGGTGCGAGATTTCGACGAGTTCGGGTCGTTTTGTATCTCCCTGATTATCTCGGGGGTTAATGCTGTATTCAGATTCAGCAGGCTCTTTGTCGCGTCGGCTTCTTGCTTAGAAGGCGAGGTTTCGGACGGCGGCACTGTGGAACGTGGACGGTCCGGTGCCTTTGGTGTGGCTGTCCAGTTCGGTCCCGCCTTGAGCATCGGCTTGATGCGTTCGGGTGTTGCTCTGTGTTGAACCAGGGGATCGTTGGTTGGCGTTGTCGTTGATGCAGAGGGAGCATGGGGTGACGATTGGGAGTTAATGACCGGCATAAATTTACTCGCGATGAATGGGTTGAAAGTTCAAGTAAAAAGGTTGAGCGTTCACGCGAGATAAATATAGTAAGGAGCAGTGAAGCGAACATTCAGCATTGACTCTAGTGCTTGTAGGAGACCTCGTATTTAAGGCGTTCGCTCGACCACCTTTGCGCCTCGGCTGAGGTCGAGCGAACCTTTGCCATTCTCACTTATGAGCTAAACGATCACCGGCGGTAGGGTAGTCGGTGGTTCTTCCACGGGAGGTGGATCGCTTTCGGGCGGCTCTTGCTCTGGAATGGGTTGCGGTGCGCCAGGGGGTAATGGCGGATTATCGATATTCGGATCTTCAGGCTCAGGGGGTATCGGGATATTCATCGGTGTGGCCTCCTTTGTGCTTTGCTCTATCGGTGGACCGCTGCCAGGGGTAATTGATTCCCTGCCCAGTGGCGGCATATCCACCTGAACTTTTGAACGGCCCCCGGGCTCGGACCTTATACGGCCTCGCTCAGGGAGAGAGGCGCCGTCTTTGAAATTAGGATCAAGCAAAGAGCGTCCACGGGGCGTAAGGGGAAGATGCTCGATGACTGCTGAAACACTGGCTCCAGAAGGCTCGATACTGCCGCTGTCGCAAGCGCTGTTGTTACCCAGGATCGCTATCGAAAGCACCATGCCGGTGATCGACAATGGTGAGTTCGCCGTCAAGGCCGTGGTCGGCCAGCGTGTCAATGTCACCAGCAAAGTGTTCGCTGATGGCCACGACAAGCTGGCGGTGCTGATCCGCTGGCGCGTGCTGGAGGATGAAAGCTGGCACAGCGTGGTCATGACCGATGTCGGCAACAATGGCTGGGAAGGCGCGTTCACCGTCGCCCACCTCGGCCCGCATGAATACTGCATTGAGGCATGGATCGATACCTTCGCCAGCTTCTGCTATGAACTTCGCAAGAAACATGAGGCCGGGGTGCCGGTCAGCCTTGAATTGCAGGAAGGCCGCAGCCTGGTGCTGCAGGCCGCCGAGCGCAGTGACAACGAGCTGCGCGACCGCTTGATGTTGCTGCACCACGAACTCTCGGGCCTGCTGGAAACCGAGCAGGTGGCGTTGTTCCTGCACGAAGACAGTGCACACCTGATGGCCCAGGCCGATCATCGCGCTTATTTGAGCATCAGCCCTGCCTACCCGATCGATGTGGAGCGAGAAGCGGCGCAGTTCGCCAGTTGGTATGAGCTGTTTCCCCGCTCGATCACTGAGGATCCGGCGCGGCACGGCACATTCAACGACGTGCATTCGCGTCTGTCGATGATCCACGACATGGGCTTTGACGTGTTGTACTTCCCGCCCATCCATCCCATCGGCCGCAGCCATCGCAAGGGCAAGAACAACTCACTCACCGCAGGCCCCAATGATCCGGGCAGCCCGTATGCCATTGGCAGTGAGGAGGGCGGGCATGAGGCGATTCACCCGCAATTGGGCAGCCGCGAAGATTTCCGTCGCCTCGTCAAGGCCGCTGCCGACCACGGCCTGGAAATTGCCCTGGACTTCGCCATCCAATGCTCCCAGGACCATCCTTGGCTTGAACAGCATCCTGGCTGGTTCAACTGGCGCCCCGACGGCACGATTAAATACGCAGAGAACCCGCCGAAAAAGTACCAGGACATCGTTAACGTCGATTTCTATGCGGCGGATGCGATTCCGGGCTTATGGACGGAGTTGCGCGACATTGTGGTGGGCTGGGTGGAAGAGGGCGTGAAGACCTTTCGCGTCGACAACCCGCACACCAAGCCGCTGCCGTTCTGGCAATGGCTGATCAGCGACGTGCGCGCCAAGTACCCGGAGGTGATCTTCCTCGCCGAAGCTTTCACCACCCCGGCGATGATGGCGCGACTGGGCAAGGTCGGCTATTCCCAGAGCTATACCTACTTCACCTGGCGCAACACCAAGGCTGAGCTGAGCGAGTACCTTGCCCAACTGAACCAGTCGCCCTGGCGTGAGTGCTACCGCCCGAACTTCTTCGTCAATACGCCGGACATCAACCCGGGCTTCCTGCATGAGTCCGGCCGCGCAGGCTTCCTGATCCGCGCTGCGCTGGCCACGATGGGCTCGGGCCTGTGGGGGATGTATTCAGGCTTTGAGTTGTGTGAGTCAGCGCCCGTGCCAGGCAAAGAAGAATACCTCGACTCGGAGAAGTACGAGATCCGCCCCCGCGACTTTACCGCGCCCGGCAACATCATCGCCGAGATCGCCCAGCTCAACCGCATCCGCCGCCAGAACCCGGCGTTGCACACGCACCTGGGGCTCAAGCTCTACAACGCCTGGAACGACAACATCCTGTATTTCGGCAAGCGCAGCGAGGACGGCAGCAATTTCATTCTGGTCGCCGTCAACCTCGACCCGCACAACGCCCAGGAAGCCCACTTTGAATTGCCGCTGTGGGAGATGGGCCTGCCCGACGATGCCCAGACCCAGGGTGAAGACTTGATGAGCGGTCATCGCTGGACCTGGTACGGCAAGACCCAATGGACCCGGCTGGAGCCGCAGATGCCGTTCGGGATCTGGCGCATCAGCACGTCCTGAATCTGATGAGGATCGAAAGTGTGGGAGCGGGCTTGCTCGCGAAAGCGGTGGACTGGTGGATAGATTCATTGGCTGACACAACGCTTTCGCGAGCAAGCCCGCTCCCACATTTACCGAGTTCAGTTAGCAAAATGTTGAGTTTTTCAGGAGTTTGCAATGGCCAAGAAACCCAAGGCAGCCACCTTTATCAAAGACCCGCTCTGGTACAAAGACGCGGTGATCTACCAGGTTCACGTCAAATCCTATTTCGACTCCAACAACGACGGTATTGGTGACTTTGCCGGGCTGATCGCCAAACTCGACTACATTGCCGACCTGGGCGTGAACACCATCTGGCTGCTGCCGTTCTACCCTTCGCCCCGCCGTGATGACGGCTACGACATTGCCGAATACCGCGGCGTGCACAGCGATTACGGGACGATGGCCGACGCCAAGCGCTTTATTGCCCAAGCCCACCAACGCGGGCTGCGCGTGATCACTGAACTGGTGATCAACCACACCTCCGACCAGCACCCCTGGTTCCAGCGTGCGCGCAAGGCCAAGCCAGGCTCGGCCGCACGGGACTTCTACGTGTGGTCGGACGATGACCAGAAATACGACGGCACGCGCATTATTTTCCTCGATACCGAAAAGTCCAACTGGACCTGGGACCCGGTGGCCGGCCAGTACTTCTGGCACCGCTTTTACTCGCACCAGCCCGACCTCAACTTCGATAACCCGCAGGTCATGAAAGCGGTGCTGTCGGTGATGCGCTATTGGCTGGACCTGGGCATTGATGGCCTGCGCCTGGACGCCATTCCGTACCTGATCGAACGCGACGGCACCAACAACGAAAACCTGGCCGAAACCCACGACGTCCTCAAGCAGATCCGCGCCGAGATCGATGCCCATTACCCCGACCGCATGCTGCTGGCCGAAGCCAACCAATGGCCGGAAGACACGCAGCTGTACTTTGGGGACAGAAAGGGTGATGACGGCGATGAATGCCATATGGCGTTCCACTTCCCACTGATGCCGCGCATGTACATGGCGTTGGCCCAGGAAGATCGCTTCCCCATTACCGACATTCTGCGCCAGACCCCAGAGATTCCCGCCAACTGCCAGTGGGCAATTTTCCTGCGCAACCATGATGAGCTGACCCTGGAAATGGTCACCGACAAAGAGCGCGACTACCTGTGGAACTACTACGCCGCAGACCGCCGCGCCCGTATCAACCTGGGCATTCGGCGACGCCTGGCGCCACTGGTGGAGCGCGATCGTCGGCGGGTGGAACTGCTTAACAGCCTGTTGCTGTCGATGCCGGGCACGCCGACCTTGTACTACGGCGATGAAATCGGCATGGGTGACAACATCTACCTGGGCGACCGTGACGGGGTGCGCACGCCGATGCAATGGTCTATCGACCGCAATGGCGGCTTTTCCCGTGCCGACCCGGCCAGCCTGGTGTTGCCGCCGATCATGGACCCGCTATACGGCTACCAGTCGGTCAACGTCGAGACCCAGGCCCAGGACCCGCACTCATTGCTCAACTGGACTCGGCGCATGCTCGCAGTGCGCAAGCAGTCCAAGGCCTTTGGCCGTGGCAGCCTGAAAATGCTCTCACCGACGAACAGGCGCATTCTGGCTTACACCCGTGAATACACCGGCGAAGACGGCCACACCGAGATCATCCTGTGCGTGGCCAACGTGTCGCGCAGCGCCCAGGCGGCGGAGCTGGACCTGTCGGCCTTTGCCGGCATGGTGCCGGTGGAGATGCTTGGCGGTAATGCCTTCCCGCCGATCGGCCAGCTGAATTTCCTGCTGACCCTGGCGCCCTATGGTTTCTATTGGTTCGTGCTGGCAGCGGAAAACCAGATGCCCAGCTGGCATGTGGAACCGGCGCAAAGCATGCCCGACTTCACCACTTTGGTACTGAAAAAACGCATGGAAGAGCTACTGGAAGAACCTTGCCGCACCAGCCTGGAGCACACTTCACTGCCCGCCTGGCTGCCCAAGCGGCGCTGGTTTGCCGGCAAAGACACGGCAATCGAAACGGTGCACATCGCTTATGGCGTGCGTTTTGGCGACCCGCAGCATCCGGTGTTGCTCAGTGAGATCGAAGTGACCAGTGCTGGCCAAGTCAGCCGCTACCAACTGCCCTTGGGCTTCCTTGGCGAAGACCAGTTCACCAGCGCCTTGCCCCAGCAATTGGCTTTGGCCCGAGTGCGACGCACCCGCCAGGTAGGTTTGGTGACCGATGCCTTCAGCCTTGAGCATTTTATCCTTGAGGTGATCCAGGCCATGCAGGCCGGCACCGTGCTCAATACCCCTGACGGCGATCTGCGCTTCGAGGCCACTCAACACCTGGCCGCACTGCAACTGACCCGTGAATCGCCGGTGCGTTATTTGTCTGCCGAGCAGTCCAACAGCTCGGTGGTGGTCGGTGACAGCCTGGTGCTCAAGCTGATTCGTAAAGTCAGCGCCGGTGTGCACCCGGAGCTGGAAATGAGTGCTTACCTGACCGGCGCTGGCTACCCGAACATTTCGCCGCTGCTGGGCTTTATGAGCCGCCGAGACGGGCAGGGGCAGGACAACCTGCTGATGATTGCCCAGGGTTACTTGAGCAATCAGGGCGATGCCTGGAGCTGGACCCAGAACAACCTGGAGCGGGCGATCCGTGACGAGCTTGCCCAAGCGGTCTCTGAACAGGAACAGCACTACAACGCCCTCGGCGAACTGGCAGATTTTGCCGGCTTGCTCGGTCAGCGTCTGGGTGAAATGCACCTGGTGCTGGGGGCGCCGACCGCAGACAAGGCCTTCAAGCCGGAGGTCACCACGGCCAAGGACACCCAAGCCTGGGCCAAGGATGTGGGCGCTCAGATCGACCGTGCCCTGCAGTTGCTCAAGCTTCACCAAAGCCAGTTGAACCCCGCCGACCAGGCGTTGGTCAGTGAACTACTGGCGCAGAAAAAAGCTATCGCGGCGCATGTCCAGGCCTTGGCCAGAGCCACGGCGGGCGGGTTGCGCATTCGCGTTCACGGTGACTTGCACCTGGGCCAGGTATTGGTGGTCAAGGGCGATGCCTACTTGATCGACTTCGAAGGCGAGCCGGCGCGGCCGCTGCATGAGCGGCGTGGCAAGCACAGCCCTTATAAAGATGTGAGCGGTGTGCTGCGTTCCTTCGATTATGCGGCGGCCATGGCGCTGAATGTGCAAGGGGTGGATCACACGCCAGAAGCGAACGCTGCGCGCAAACGCGTGACCGACCGCTACCTGAATGAAGCTCGCCAGGCATTTACCCAGGCTTACCAGGCCGCTGCGTCTACACTGGCGCATGACTGGCAGGATGCCAACGGCCAAGACGCAGCGCTGACCTTGTTCAGCCTGGAAAAGGCCGCGTACGAAGTGGCCTACGAAGCAGAAAACCGCCCGACCTGGCTGCCGGTGCCCCTGCAAGGGCTGCACGGCTTGCTGAGCGGGCTGACACCTATATCTAAACCTGTACGCGGTGGGGAGACGTCATGAGTTTTACACAGAGAGAACCGCTGCAGCCCAAGTTGACTGCATTGCCGGCGTCCAAGGACGTCGATGCGCTGGTGCGCGCCGAGCACCCCGACCCCTTTTCGATCCTGGGGCCCCATGATGACGAGCAGGGCGGCCAGTTTATCCGGGCGTTCCTGCCGGAGGCCCTGAGTGTGCAGGTGCTGGCGCGTGACACGGGCGAGCCGTTTGGCAGCCTCGACGCCACCCAGGTGCCGGGCTTGTTTGTCGGGCACTTGCGCACTCGCCAGCCCTACCTGCTGAAAATCCAGTGGGCCGGCGGTGGGCAGATCACCGAAGACCCTTACAGCTTCAGCCAATTGCTGCTGGGGGAAATGGACCTGTACCTGTTTGCCGAAGGCAATCACCGTGACCTGGGCAACTGCCTGGGGGCTCAGGTGGTCAGCGTCGATGGCGTGCAAGGCGTGCGCTTTGCAGTGTGGGCGCCGAACGCACGGCGGGTTTCGGTGGTGGGCGACTTCAATATCTGGGACGGGCGCCGCCACCCGATGCGCCTGCGTCATCCATCGGGGGTGTGGGAAATCTTTATCCCGCGCCTGCAACCGGGCGCGGCCTACAAGTATGAAATTCTCGGTGCCCACGGCATTCTGCCGCTCAAGGCCGACCCTGTGGCGCTGGCCACCCAACTGCCGCCGGACACCGCCTCGAAGGTCGCCGCACGTTTGCAGGTGGATTGGCAGGACCATGAGTGGATGCAATCGCGGGGAGACAAGCAGAAAACCACCGCGCCGTTGTCGATCTACGAGCTGCATGTGGGGTCCTGGCAGTGCGAGCTGGACGAGGCCGGTGAAGTGGCCCGGCAATATGGCTGGCGCGAACTGGCCGAGCGGCTGATTCCTTACGTTCAACAATTGGGCTTCACCCATATCGAACTGATGCCGATCATGGAGCACCCCTTTGGTGGCTCGTGGGGCTATCAGGCGTTATCCCAGTTTGCCCCCAGCGCGCGCTTTGGCTCGCCGGAAGACTTTGCCTGGTTCGTCAATGCCTGCCATCAGGCCGATATCGGCGTGATCCTTGATTGGGTGCCAGCGCATTTCCCCACCGATACCCACGGCCTGGCGCAATTTGACGGTACTGCGCTGTACGAATACGCCAACCCGCTGGAAGGCTTTCACCAGGACTGGGACACGCTGATCTACAACCTGGGCCGCACCGAGGTCCACGGTTTCATGCTCGCCTCGGCCTTGCACTGGCTCAAGCATTTCCACGTGGACGGCCTGCGCGTGGACGCAGTGGCCTCCATGCTGTATCGCGATTATTCGCGCAAGGCCGGTGAATGGGTGCCCAACCGCCATGGCGGTCGCGAGAACCTGGAAGCCATCGACTTCTTGCGGCACCTGAACGACGTGGTTGCCCTGGAAGCGCCGGGCGCGTTGGTAATTGCCGAGGAGTCCACGGCCTGGCCCGGCGTCAGCCAGCCGACCCAACAGGGTGGCCTGGGCTTCAACTACAAATGGAACATGGGCTGGATGCACGACTCCCTGCATTACATCCAGCAAGACCCGGTGTACCGCGCCCATCATCACAACGAGCTGAGTTTCGGGCTGGTGTACGCCTGGTCGGAGCGCTTTATCCTGCCGATTTCCCATGATGAGGTGGTGCACGGCAAGCACTCGCTGATCGACAAGATGCCCGGCGACCGCTGGCAGAAATTCGCCAACCTGCGCGCCTACCTCAGTTTCATGTGGATGCACCCCGGCAAGAAGCTGCTGTTCATGGGCTGCGAATTTGGCCAATGGCGCGAGTGGAACCACGACCAGCAACTGGATTGGTATTTGCTGCAGTACCCCGAGCACCGTGGCGTGCAGAAGCTGGTAGGCGATTTGAACCGCCTGTACCGCGAAGAGCCTGCGTTGCATGAACAGGACGATGCCCCCCAGGGCTTCCAATGGCTGATCGGTGATGACGCGATCAACAGCGTCTACGCCTGGCTGCGTTGGAGCAAGGATGGCAAGCCGGTGTTGGTGGTTGCCAACTTCACCCCGGTGCCCCGTGAAGGCTACGCAGTCGGTGTGCCGTTCGGCGGGCGGTGGAGTGAGGTGATCAACAGTGATGCTGATACCTACGCCGGCTCCAATTACGGGAATGGCGGAGCCGTGTTTACCCAGGATGAGCCACGCCATGGGCAACCGGTGTCGTTGTCGTTGAACCTGCCGCCCCTGGGCGTGCTGATTTTGCGACCTCAGGAGCCTGAAACGCTCTAGCGCGGCGTATGCCGCTGTTCGGCTTGCTGGCAAGGTGCCACAATGGCGCCTTTGCCGTCGCCGGTCAAACAGGCCAACCCCATGAATAACCTTGGGCAAGATCAGGGTCACCTCATCGAAGAGCAGGTGCGAACCGACCGTTTGCACCAGCTGTTTCGTCAATCATTCTCGGCGATCTTCGGCAGCTACCTGGGCGCGGTCATGCTCTGCTGGCTGTGCTGGGATCGTTTTGATCACCAGGTCATTCTGGCGTGGCTGGTGCTGCTGGCGGGTTCGTCATTGGTGCGCCTGCATCTGTTCGTGCAATGGTTTCGCTGCCCCGACGCCGGGCGCACCCCTGCTCGCTGGGAACGCCGCTATTGGGTCACGTTGATGCTGTCGGCGGGTATCTGGGGCGGCGGGGCGCTGGCAGTGATGCCAGTTGATGACCGTTTATCCCAGGTGTTGGTGATGCTGTTTACCGTGGGCATGTCGGTCAGCGCGGTGTCCTGTTATTCAGCCTATCGCTACATGACGCTGGGCTCGATGGCGCTGGTGTTGCTTCCCTGCACGCTATGGATGCTGTTGCAGACCTCGCCGATGCAAGTCGGCGTGGCGTTGGCGGTGCTGGTGTTTGCTTCGTTTGTGGTCGGTGCCACGCGCAAACTCTCCGATGCCCTGGAAAAAGCCTTCCGCCTGACGCGGCAAATGGAGCGCGCTCATCATATTTCCACCCGCGCCGCCCAGATCGATGAGCTGACGGGGCTGATGAACCGTCGGGCGTTCTACGAACAGGCTCAGTTGCTGTATGCCCAGTGCCTTCGCGAGCAGCAGCCTCTGTGTGCATTGATGATGGACATGGACCACTTCAAAGCCATCAATGACACCTACGGCCACCAGGCCGGCGACCAGGTGTTGCGCCAGATTGGCGCGGTGATCAGCGCGTCCTTTCGCCAGACCGATATCTACGGTCGGCTGGGGGGCGAAGAGTTCGCGGTGTTGCTGCCCAACACCTCATTGGAGACCGCACGCAGCATCGCCGAGCAGTTGATCCAGACGATTTATGATTTGCCCGCCGACCCGGTACAAGGGGTGAGCGCAAGCCTGGGCGTGGCATCGACCTGCACTCAGCCTCTGGATTTGAACGGCTTGATGAACAGCGCCGACAAGGCCCTGTACCAGGCCAAGGCATCCGGTCGCAATCAGGTGGCGGTCGTCGACTGATCCTTGTACATCGCCTTTGCCAGCACTCGCGCAACCTGATCGGCGGAGTAGGGCTTGGCGAGGAACTCAAAGCCTTCATAGCCGCTGTCTGCCAGTTCCTCACTGTAGCCAGAGACGAGTACCACGGGCAGGTCCGGGCGGCGCTGGCGCAGTAACCTGGCCATGGCCACGCCGGTCATGCCGGGCATCACCACGTCGGAGAAAATCGCGTCGTACCCCTGAACGTCATTGCCGGCGAGGTTC
Source organism: Pseudomonas sp. AM4(2022) (assembly GCF_036346515.1). Classification (NCBI taxonomy): domain Bacteria; kingdom Pseudomonadati; phylum Pseudomonadota; class Gammaproteobacteria; order Pseudomonadales; family Pseudomonadaceae; genus Pseudomonas; species Pseudomonas sp. AM4(2022). Next base: position 16,637 of record NZ_JAOTNW010000025.1, on the reverse strand, counting down.
AGCGCCTGTTCGGCATTGGTCACCCAGGTGGTCTGGTAACCCAGGTCCTTGAGGATCTGGCTGGCGAAGCGTCCCACCTCTAAGTTGTCCTCGACGATCAGCACATGCTGATGAGCAGCCTCTTGCGGCCCTGGCAGATCTGCAGGCGTGTCTTGATCCGGCGCCGCTTCGCCTTCGACTTGTGGCAGATATAAGGTAAACACCGTGCCCTGGCCGAGGGTGCTGGCCACATCGATATTGCCGCCTGACTGCTTGGCAAAGCCGAATACCTGCGACAGACCCAGGCCGGTGCCTTTGCCCACGGCCTTGGTGGTGAAGAACGGCTCGAAGATGTGTTCGAAGGTGTCGCTGGGAATCCCGGTGCCGGTGTCAGCCAGGGAGATGGCGATGTAGGGCATACAGGATTCGGCATCCCCGCGAATACGTGGCAGCGCCTGCTGCCCGGCGACCTTGAGGGTCAGGGTACCCTGGCCTTCCATCGCATCGCGGGCGTTGAGGGCGATGTTGATCAGTGCGGTTTCGAACTGGCTGGGGTCGATGCGCGCATAGCAGGGCTGATCGGGCAGTTTAACCTGCACATGAATGCGTGCACCGGTAACGCTCTCGAGCATCTCGCCGATATTCTGTACGCGCTGGCCGACATCGAACACCTGCGGGTTCAACGGTTGGCGTCGGGCAAAGGCGAGCAGTTGGCTGGTGAGTTTGCTGGCCCGCTCCACGGTGTCGGACACCGCGCACATATAGCGCTGCCGGCGCTCCTCGGACAGGCCCGGCTGGCGCAAGAAGTCCACCGATGAGCGAATAATGGTCAGCAGGTTGTTGAAGTCATGGGCGACGCCGCCGGTCAGCTGGCCGATGGCCTCCAGCTTCTGTGACTGGCGCAGTGCGGCTTCGGCCTCGGCCAGCGCATGGGTACGCTCATTCACGCGCTGTTCCAGGCTGGCATTGAGCTCTGTATAGGCGGCCAGGCCCTCGCGTACGGCGGCATCGGCGCGTACGCGCTCGATATGCGCCCAGGAACGCTCGGTGACTTCGCCCACCAGCGCCATGTCATAGGAAGACCAAAAGCGCGGCAGTTTGTCGTGCACGGCCATCAGCGCGGTGAGCCGCCCGTCTTTGATCAACGGCATGCAAATAGTGGCTGTCACTCCCAGTGCCTGGAAGCTCGCGGCTTCATGGGGCGGCAGCTCGATCAGATTATTGCGTATCACCAGTGGCTCGCCGGCACGCAGGCAGTTGACCGCGCATTCCCCGAACGCCGCCAGGCTGTAATGCCCGATGATGCTCGGCGAGCCATGCGCCGACCAGTCGCCGCGAATGGTGAAGCCATCTTCATCCTCGTCCATGTCGGCGTAGGCACAGATGGATACCTGCAGATGTTCGGCCAGCAGGCGGGTCGTCGACGTCAGGATGGTTTCGGCGTCGGTAGCATTCGCCACGCTGTTGCCGATGGCGTCCAGCACTGCCAGGCGACGGGCCAGGAATACCGTGGCGGTTGTTTCGGTCACCGTGTCGAGCAAACCGACCACCACGCCTTGGGCATTGCGAATCGGGCTGTAGCAAAAGGTGAAATAGGCTTGTTCCGGCGCTTCATTGCGTTGGATCAACAGCGGGAAGTTTTCGATATAGGTGGCGTGCCCATCGAACGCGGCGTCGGCGATAGGGCTGATGTCGTCCCACACCTCGTGCCAGATCTCGTTGAACGGGCGGCCCAAAGCGTCGGGTTTGCTACCCAGGATCGGCGTGAACGCGTCGTTGTAGAGGGTAATCAACTGAGGCCCCCAGACGATGGCCTGGGGAAAACTCGACGCGAAGCACAGCGCAACGGTTGTCTTCAACACATCGGGCCAGTGTTCAAGTGGCCCCAAGGGCGTATTGGCCCAATCGTGCTGACGAACCCGCTCTGCCATTTCGCTGCTGCCTTGCAGCCAATTCATCATTGGGTTCACACCTTGCTTGCTACGTATTGTTTAGCTTTGAAGAGTCAGGCCGACTAGCAACAGACCGGTATGAGCGCATTCAGTTCAGCGCAATTATCTCCCTGATAGCACTTTGATTTCATTGTCTATTTGCACGCCGTCATTATTGGCCGGGTTGGGCCGGCGCCCACCCTTTATTGCGTGCCGAATAAGCCTGTCCAGTAGATGCCCGCGTCACTCTTGGGGTCCATGGCGTAGGCGGCGCCCAATTCGCGAAACTGCGGGTTCATCAGGTTGGCGCAATGGCCGGGGCTGGCGAGCCAACCGTCGACGACCTTGCGCGGCGTGTCGAGGCCGGCGGCGATGTTTTCACCGATATTCTTCGCGATATACCCGGCCAATTCTGCGCGGTCGCCGGGCGTACGGCCGTCGGGGTCCAAGTGGTCGAAGAAATTGCCGTTGGCCATGTTGCGGGTGTGGCTGTTGGCTGCGCCGGCCAGCGTGTCGTTCCACGATAAGGGCGCCGTGGCGGTGAACGCCTGGGTGCCACACTGGCGCGGCTCGGCACGGGCGGTGTTGATCAGGTCGAGCAGTTTTCTGCCTTCGGTCTGCCAATCGCCCAGGCCGCTGGTAACCAGCGGGCGAGCCAGCACGATGCGCCAGTCCTGGCCGCTGTTGCTGACGCCGATGTCGACAAATTGCGGATCGAGCACTACGCGGCAGAAGCTCTCGCGCACCGCTTTCATCGCGGCCTCGGCATCCTTGGGCCCGGACAGGCTGATAGCCTGCACATTCACCATGGGGTACGCAGCCCGCGCCAGCGACTGCTGCAAATCGCCGACATTGGACGCCGGCAACACCAGCCGTGTGTCGCTGGTCAGCGGCGGCAGCTCCTGGGAACCCTGGTCACCGCAGCGTTGCACCTGGCTGCGGTATTGGTTGATCTGTTGGACTAACTGACTTTCTTCATTCGCCATCGCGCTGGCGCAGAACACCGTAGTGGCGGCCAGCGTCGTAAGACCCATCATCAATGACAGAACGCGCATGGACGTTACCCTTGAGCTTGAAAGTGCCCATGATGCGCGATCCAGGTGCATCCATGCACCCGTTGGTCCGAACTTTTTTGCTCAGTTCTTGAATGCCGAGTGTTTCGCGCCCTGATCGCACAGGGCAAACACCACCACCAACAAGGCAGAAATCGCGAGGATCACCACCACGCCATCGGTGGAGTGGGTGGCCGACGCCGCCACCATCGACAGCGCACCCAGCGGTGCCAGGCCACCGGCAATGGCGGTGCCGATTTCCCGTCCGGTCCCAAAACCCGAAGAGCGCGTTTGCGTCGGGAACTGCCGGCTCAGGAACGAGCCCTGGGGCGCAAACATCATCGGCGCGAGGATACCGGTGCCCACACCGATGGCGAGGTAAATCATCAGGCTTTCACCGCTGTTGAGCAGCGCCAGGAACGGGTAGGCGAACAACAGCGAGCACAGCCCGCCGAGCATCAACACAGCCTTGCTGCTCCACTTGTCACACAGCCAGCCGAAGCAGGGCACGGCGACGATGGCCACCAGGCTGGCGATGGTCACCGACAGCGAGGTGACATGCACATCCACGCCTTTGAATTGGGTCAGGTACGCCAGGGAGAAGGTCTTGAAAATGTAGCTCAGGGCGTTGTAGCCAATCGCGACAAAAAACACCACGGCGAGGCCCTTGAGGTCGTTCTTGAACAAGGCTTTTAGAGGCGATGGCTTGGCTTTGGCTTTTTCCTTGCTCAGCGCTTCGAACTGCGGGGTTTCCGGAATGCTGTTACGCACCCACAGGCCGACGCCCACCAGCACGATGCTGCAGATAAACGGAATACGCCAGCCGCCGGCCAGCAGGAACTCGTTGCCGTTGATGGTCAGCAGGTAGATGGTCAGCGAGGACAGCAACAGGCCCAGGTTCAGTCCCAATGCCGGCCAGGCGCCCTGGCTGCCACGCTTGCCTTGGGAGGCATGCTCGTAGGAGGTGACCGCCGCGCCTGACAACTCGGCACCCGCGCCCAGGCCCTGGATGATGCGGATAAACACCAGCAGGATCGGGGCCCAGATGCCGATGGAGGCGTAGCTGGGGATCAAGCCGATCAAGGTGGTGCACACGCCCATCAGGCAGAAGGTCAGCACCAGCACTTGCTTGCGCCCGAACTTGTCGCCCAGGTAGCCAAACAGGATGCCGCCGAAGGGGCGGGCGATAAAGCCGATGGCAAAGGTCGAAAAGGCCATCAGCGTGGCAGTCTTCGGGTCGCTGTTATCGAAGAAGATCTTCGAAAACACAATCGCCGCCATGGTGGCGTACAGGTAAAAGTCGTACCACTCCAGCATCGAGCCGAAGATGGTGGCGGCGGCTACTTTGCGCAGGCGCTTGCGGGTTTGTTCGGGCGTTTCGGTACCGGGGATGGAGGCGGATGCCGACATGCTGGACTTCCTTCTGGGTCTTTGTAGTTATTGTTGGGTGAACGGGCGGTGCGGTCTTACTGGGGGTGGAACAGGCGGTCGGCGATCATCGCGCCGATGGGCATGGCTGAGGTGGCGGCCGGCGAGGGCGCGTTGCACACATGCAGCATTCGTGAGGTTTGGGCGAACAGAAAGTCGTGCACCAGGCTGCCGTCGCGCATCACCGCCTGGGCACGGATACCGGCCTCGTAGGGCAGCAAGTCATCGAGGGTCAGGGACGGGCAGTACTTGCGGCACTGCTCCAGGTAGCCGGACTTGAACAACGAGTTCTTCATCTCGGTGGTGCCGGAACCGAGGTTTTGCCAGAGGGTTTTCCAGAAACCCGGGAAGCTGGCGTACTGCGCCACGTCGCGCCAGTTCACCGAAAACTTGCGGTAGTTCTCGCGGCCCAGGCCCAGCACGGCATTCGGGCCGACGGTGACGCTGCCGTCGATCATGCGGGTCAGGTGCACGCCGAGGAAGGGCAGCTCCGGGTCGGGGATCGGGTAGATCAGGTGGTTGACGATGTTGTTCTTGGCGGCGGGCAGGCGGAAGTATTCGCCCCGAAACGGGATGATCTGATGGTCGATGCGGATGCCGGCCATGCGCGCCAGGCGGTCTGACTGCAAGCCGGCACACACCACCAGGTGGCGGGCCTGCCAGGTCTCACCCTCGGTGTTGACGGTGACCGTGTCGGTGTTTTCGTGGATGGCGGTGACGGTGCGTTCCAGGCAGATCTGCCCACCGTTGCGACGAATCACCTGGGCCATGGTCTCGCACACCTGGCGGTAATCGACAATCCCGGTGGCATCGAGAAACAAGCCGCCGAGGCCGACGATGTTCGGTTCACGCTGGCGCAGTTGTTCGGCATTCAAGCGTTCGACCTGCATGCCATTGAGCTGGGCACGGGCGTACAGCGCTTCCATGCGTTGCATTTCCAGCGGGCTTGAGGCCACCAGCAGCTTGCCGCACACCTCGAATTTGATCCCGTGTTCGCGGCAGAACTGCTTGGTGGCTTCGGCGCCGCGCTTGCACAAATCGGCCTTGAGGCTGCCGGGCGCGTAGTAGATGCCGGCATGGATCACGCCGCTGTTGTGGCCGGTCTGGTGCTTGGCCAACGCCGACTCTTTTTCCAGGATCACCAGCGACGCGCCAGGTTGGCGCTTGAGCAGCTCCATGGCGGTGGCCAGGCTGACAATGCCGCCGCCGATAATGCAAAAGTCATGAATCATTGCAGGGTACCTAAGCTGTACATTTCAGTCTGCTTATCAGGTTGTCAGACTAATGTTTTTGTTAAAAAAATGGCGTGTCCGCGGACACGCTGCAAACAAGGTGGATCAATTCGTGGTCGGTAATTCCAGTTGCAGACGTCGCGCCGCGGCACGCAGGTGCGCCTCGGCACTGGCGGCGGCGCGTTGGGCGTCGCCGTCGGCGATGGCCTGGTAGAGCTGTTGATGTTCTTCGGTTGCATCGGCCGAACCGGTGGCAAAGCGCGACGCCGAGTTCTCCCACGCGGTTTTACGCGCACTGGCCAACTGGCTCCTGAGGAAGTCATGGAAGGCCACGAAGTAGTCATTCTTGCTGGCGTCGGCAATGGCGCGGTGGAATTCCACATCGGCCAGGGCTGCGGCTTCAAAATCGTCGCGGTTGTCCTGCATGGCCTGCAACGCGCTCTTCATGCGCTGCAGGTCGGCGCTGTCGCGGCGCTGGGCGGCAATCGAAGCGGCCTGGGTTTCGATCCACAGGCGCACTTCGAACATCTGCGCCAGGTCAGGTCGTCGACCGTTGGGCTGCGGAAACCGAAACACCGTGCCCGCAGGGGTCTGCGAAATAAACGAGCCCAGGCCTCGGCGGGCGGTGAGCACACCGTCGGCCTTGAGCTGGGCAATGGCTTCACGCACCACGGAACGGCTGACGTTGAGTTGTTCGGCCAGTTGCTGTTCGGTCGGCAGGCGCGACTCCGGGGCCAGTTGGCCGGATTCGATTTCTGCGCGAATGGCGCTGACAACCCGTACGACAAGCGAATCGGGGCGCTGGAGCTCAAGCATGGGAAAACCTTGGTGATCAGGTTGTCAGACAATAGTCGTTACGATTTTAGCTTGTCAACGTTTGTCTGCTTCGCGCTGGCCAGGGACTGCCCACGTCTCCAGGCGATCAGCAAACCTACCGCCATGGCGAAGCTTCGCGCCGGTAAGCATCCACCGGCAAATTCAGCATCGTGGTCGCCGGTTTCAACACGGCCATCGTCCTGGCGCGTGGCACCGACCTGGCCCATCGCTGGCTGCGCGCGTGTTTGCGCGAGGTGTGCGGGCCATGAGCGGCGCGCAACAGGTACAATCGCCGCTGCCTCGACGCGAAACCCCAGGAATTTGCATGTTCAGCCTTACCCGCTATACCACGCCGTGCCCCGAACCGATCAACAGCCAGATCCTGCAGATGGTGGTGGACAACCTCACCGACATCAGCAGCGTGGCGCTGGCACCGAGCAACCTGCTCTACAACATCTACCAGTACGCCATCGGGTTTGAGGTGCATCTGTACCTTGAGGCGTTGAATGGCGAAAAGGGCGTTGCGGTGGAGTTGGTCGTGGCGATGGAAGACGAGACGGTGGTGGGTTTTTGCCTGTATCTGCCGGTGAAGGATGATCCGCACGCGTGTGGTATTGCGTTTATGGCGGTGCAGGCCGGCTTTCGTCGCCAGGGTGTGGCACGCAGCATGATGGACGAGGTGTTGGCGCGTTATCCCCACGCCGAACTGGCCTGTGCGGTAGAGAAGGTTGCGGCGTTCGAAGCCATGGGCTTCCAGGTACGCGGTGCGCGTGGCCCCCAGGTCGTGATGAACACCCGCAACTACGGCACCGAGGGGCTGATGGGCGTGTTGGATGTGGCCTCAATCTACAGCTCGCTGGAAGTGCGGCAGATCCACACCTACCTGCTGCAAAAACACGGCAAGCGCGCCATGGTCGACGCAGAGAAACAGCGCGATCGGCACCTGGACCAGTTGACGCGCAAGGCGCAACTGTTCGTCCAGGGCCGTCTGCCTACGGCCTGACGCGCATGACCATCCCGAGGATAGTCTCCAGCAGTTCCTGCTGAGCTTCCTCGCGGCTGATCTCGTCATTGGCCGCCGCGTGGGACAGCGCTTCCGCCGCGCCGAGCATGGCGCGCAACCCTGCCTGGGAAATACTGCCGCCGTGGGTGAAGGGCGACAGCGCGTCTCTGCACTTATCGAGGAAGATCGCCTCGTATTCACGCTTGGATGCTTCCAACTCCGGCGAACCGCTCAAGGCGGCAATCACCCCGGGGATTTCCCGACCTTGCAACAGAACACAATCAACATACGACGAGGCGATGACCCACGCGCGGTCCTCAAGGGTCGCGTTGCTGATGGCGATGGCATTGGCAAACACCTGGTCCTGGCGCGCGTCGAAGTCTGCATACAGCGCGGCCAGCAACCCCGCCCGCGTAGCGAAGTGGTCGTACACCACCGGCTTGGTGACACCTGCCAACTCGGCCAGGCGGCCCAGGGTCAGGGCGTCGGTGCCCTCATCACGCACCAATTGCCAGGCCACGTCGAGCAACTGACGCAGGCGATCTTCACGGGACAAACGACGACGGGGGGCAGGGGTTTCATTGCTTGACATGCTTATATACCAAAAGTAACTTATTCGACGTAACTTACTAAAAGTAGATTAAGCCTAAGCGGAGTCAAAGTCATGCACGCACTGATCGTTGTCGCCCATCACGACCCACAATCCCTTACCCACAGCGTGGCCGCCGAGGTGGGTGCAGGCTTGAGCGCCTCTGGCCACACCTTTGAAATAGCCGACCTTGCCGCTGAAGGGTTCGACCCACGCTACAGCGCGGCCGACCATCGGGTGCACCGTACTCGGGCGACGCCGCCAGCCGACGTGTTGGCCGAACAGGCCCGCATAGACCGCGCCGATGCGCTGGTGCTGGCGTTCCCCATCTACTGGTGGTCGATGCCGGCGTTGCTCAAGGGCTGGGTCGACCGCGTATTCGTCAATGGCTGGGCGATTGATTACGGCCCCGATACACCAGTGCAGAAGAAACTAAGGCATTTGCAGGTGCATCTGCTGGCCCTGGGTGGGGCTGATGACAGTGCCTTTGAGCGACACGGTTATGCCAAGGCCATGAACACCCAGATCGACTACGGCATCTTTGATTATTGCGGGGCGCGGGTACTCACCTCGCAGTTGTTGCTGGACTCGGAAAGTGGCACGGCCCAGGTGCATTTGCACAAGGCCCGGGCTGTAGGGCAGGGGTTGTTTGAGCGTGAGGCCGTCGCGGGATAATTCAAGCGTCGCGAAACAGGTCGTGGGCGTCGAGCAAGCGGTAGGCAATCTCTGGGTTTTTCTCCAGGCCACGGCGAATGGAGGCGGGGATCGACTGGCGGGTCTTGCGGCATATGCCGGGCAGTTCGTCGATGACGATCTGGATCCCGCGCATGCTCTTGACCTCCGTATGCCCGGGCGCGATGTGTACGCGGATGCCCAACTGGTCGTACATTCGCTGTTGCAGGTGTTCGAGGTCTTGCAGGCTCTTGAGGTTTTCCAGGCGCTCCAGCAGGATTTTTTCCTGCTGTCGCGTCAGTTGCAGAATGCGCAGATCAGCGCCGGGCGCTTCCAGCAGTTGTTCACGGTTGCAGACACAGGCGCCGGGTGGGCAGGGTTGGCGAAGGGTCATTGACGCTCCCGGCGAGGTTCAATTGTAGGAGCGAGCTTGCTCGCGAAAAACTCACAGGCGCCGCATTCATTCAGCAAACACGCGTTTTCGTTAACGTTTTTCGCGAGCAAGCTCGCTCCTACAGGTGGCTGTGTCAGTAGTTTAAGTGGACGCCCAGGCTGGCCAGGGCTTTCCAGTAGTCAGGGTAGGTCTTGGCCACACAGTCCGGGTCTTGAATGCGAATGCCCGCGACTTTCAGCCCGGCCAGGGCAAAGCACATGGCGATGCGATGGTCGGCGTGGGTGTCGATCAGTGCGGTGCAGGCAGAGCCAGCCAGGGCGGGGTCGCTGGCGACCAGCAGGTCATCACCCTCGATGGTCGCCAGGCCCGGGCGAATTTCGTTGAGGCCATCGTGCAGCGCCTGCACGCGGTCACATTCCTTGACGCGCAGGTTCGCCAGTTCAGTGAAGCGCACCGGGGTGTTGTTGAACGCGGCGAGCACCGCCAGGGTCGGGATCGCATCCTGCATTTGTGAGCCCACCACCTTGGCCTGCATGTTCGGGAATTGCGCGATCACGGCCTGGGCCTTGGCGTCCGGCTGGGTGAAGTCCTGTGGGGCCACACCAATATCGATACGGCCACCGGTCAGTACTTCTGCGGCCCACAGGTAAGTGGCGGCGGAAGCGTCGGGTTCGATCAGGTAATCATGGGCGGTATAGCCGGTGGGGGCCACGCGCCAGGTGGTGTCGTCCACGGTGTCTACCTGAGCCCCGAACGCACGCATGCAATCGAGGGTCAGGTCCACGTAGCCACGGGCGCCGATGTCCTTGCCGGTCAGCGCCACTTCAATCGGCGCTTCGCCGCACGCCGCCAGCATCAGCAGGGCCGATACGTACTGGCTGGACAAACCACCGTCAATCTCAAAACGCCTGGCCTGGACCTTACCCACGCCGTGCACGGTCACCGGTGGGCAACCGGTGGGGCTGTCGACCTGGATGCCGTTCTGGCCCAGGGTGGCCAGCAGCGGGCCGATCGGGCGTTTTTGCATGTACTCGTCACCGTCCAGCACCACGGTGCCTTGCACGGTGGCCACGGCAGCCGTGAGAAAACGCATGGCGGTGCCCGCGTTACCGAGGAACAACGGCTGGGCCGGCAATTGCAGCGAGCCTTGGCTGGTGACGACAAAGGTGGTGTCGTCCGGCTCGTCGATGGTGACGCCCATCTGCCGCAGGGCTACCGACATGTGGCGCGTGTCATCGCTTTTGAGCGCACCGCTCAAACGGCTGGTGCCCTTGGCCAGCGCCGCCAGCAACAGCGCACGGTTGGTAATGGATTTGGAGCCGGGGGGCGCGACCTTGCCAGTGAGGGGGAAGTTGGGCGGTGTAACGGTCACGGTTTTCTGCGAACTCAAGGTACAAGGCTCCTGGTCAAGGCGAGGTGGCGTGGAGTGGCCGACGTGCAGACCCGAATCATCAGGCAAACACGCCATGCTTGTCGAGTGAGCAGGTGATCTGCGTGATTTATTGGAATGCGCTCCGGCCCAAATGTAGGAGCGAGCTTGCTCGCGAAAAACGTCAACGATAAAGCGTGCTTTCTGAATGAACGCGGCGCCTGTAAGTTTTTCGCGAGCAAGCTCGCTCCTACAACTGGCATCAGGGCTTGCCTGCCTTAACGCTGGCTCAGCCAGTAGTCATGCAGCGCCCGCGCAGCCGGTTCGATTTCGCTGACCTGCAGTTGATGGGCGTTTACATTTAGATCCGCCGGCAATTCGAAATTGTCCTGTTCGGCGCACCAGGAAATCCGCTCCAGTTGCCCGGCTTGTGCAGCGGGCAATGGCGGCCAGTTGGCGATCGCCACACCGCGCACATAACCAAAGCACCATTCCTCGGCCAGGGTCACCGCCTGGTCTTGATGTTCTGTTTCATCGAAACGGGCTTTGAATGCCTGGGCATCAGTGGCCAATTGTGCGGCCAGGGTATTCATATGGCGTACACACAGTTCGAGAAAAGCCTGGGCCTCGTCCATGTTGTCCCATTCAGGGTTTTGCCCACCCCAGATAGCGGGGAACCACTCGGCCACATCCACCTTGGCCGGGCTGGAAACCAGGGCGGTGAAATAACCGTCGAGTTCGGCCATGTTCAGCACCGAGTGGTCTTCGCCGTATTTGAGCAAGGTGGCGTCAATGAATTCGAAATCGGCGGGAGCGAGGGGTTGGGCGTGCATGGCATATCCTTAAAACGTCGAGCGCCGCGCACAGCGCGGCTTAAAGCGCAAAGGATGGCCTGTGCATCGGGTTTTATCCAGCGTCTTTTCCCGCACCGGTGCCAGTCCCGTTTTTGGCCGATGCGCCGTGGCGCACCCTTGATATAGTCTGGCCTTTCTCAATCGCCAGTCAGGGATCACTGCCATGTCCGAATACCAAGCCTTCGTTGTCGAACTCAGTGGCAACGTTGCCCATGTGCAGATCAATCGCCCGGAAAAGATCAACGCCATGAACGCGGCGTTCTGGACCGAAATCATCGACATTTTCCAATGGATCGACGAGACCGACGCCGTGCGTGCCGTGGTGCTCAGCGGCGCGGGCAAGCACTTTTCCTCGGGCATCGACCTGATGATGCTGGCCTCGATCGCCAATGACTTTGGCAAGGACGTGGGGCGCAATGCGCGCCTGCTGCGCCGCAAGATTCTCGAACTGCAAGCCTCGTTCAACGCCGTGGACGCTTGCCGCAAGCCCGTGCTGGCGGCGATCCAAGGCTACTGCATCGGCGGTGCCATCGACCTGATCAGCGCGTGCGACATGCGCTACGCGGCCGAAGACGCGCAATTCTCGATCAAGGAAATCGACATCGGCATGGCCGCCGACGTCGGCACCTTGCAACGCCTGCCGCGCATTATCGGCGATGGCATGCTGCGTGAGCTGGCCTACACCGGTCGTCAGTTCGGCGCTGAAGAAGCGCGCAGCATCGGCCTGGTCAATCGCGTGTTTGCCGATCAGCAAAGCCTGCTGGCGGGTGTCATGGACCTCGCCCGGCAAATCGCCGCCAAGTCGCCGATTGCCGTGACCGGCACCAAGGCCATGATCAGCTACATGCGCGACCACACAGTCAATGACGGCCTGGAATACGTTGCCACCTGGAACTCGGCTATGTTGCAATCCAACGACCTGCGCGTGGCCATCGCGGCCCATATGAGTAAGCAGAAACCCGAATTCGTGGATTGACTGACATGACCCCAGGCTGGATTACCACAACGCTGCTGGACAACGACGCCCCCGGCGGCTGGGCCGTCGCCCGCAGCCGCGAAGGCTTTTTACACGATACCAACGGCCCGCTGTTCCCGCGCGAATGGCTCAAGCGCCAGGACCTGTCGGTGTTTGCCGAACACGGCATCGGCCATCTCGATGGCGAGCCGGTGTACCTGTTGGAACTCAACGCGCCGGCAGAGGTGCCAGGGTGCAGTTGGCAAGGCTTGCGCGGCTTTATGCTGCAAGGTGATCACACCCTGTACAAGGTGCTGGGCTACGCCGCGCAGATCGGCACCTGGGCGCGGGAGCACCGTTTTTGTGGCAGTTGCGGCCAGGCGATGGTACAGGTACCGCGGGAGCGGGCGATGTATTGCCAGGCCTGCGGCCTGCGCAGCTACCCACGCATCTCGCCAAGCATGATCGTGCTGGTGACCCGTGGCGATGACATCCTGCTGGCGCGCTCGCCGCGTTTCGTCACGGGGGTCTACAGCACCCTGGCCGGTTTTGCCGAGCCGGGTGAGTCCGCCGAAGACTGCCTGATCCGTGAAGTGCGCGAAGAGGTGCAGGTGGAGGTCAAGAACATCCAGTACATGGGCAGCCAATGCTGGCCGTTCCCTCACTCGATGATGCTGGGCTTTCATGCCGAATACGCCGGGGGCGATATCGTGCCCCAGGCCGACGAAATCGAGGACGCGCAGTGGTTCAATATCCACGAGCTGCCGCCGTTGCCGGCGTCACGCTCGATTGCGCGTTACCTCATCGACCTCTACGTGGCCCGCCGTTTAGGCCACGCTGAACCAGTGCTGCCAGGCTAGGCGCACGGTCAGGCCCAGCACCACGGTGATAAACACCGGGCGGATGAATTTGGCGCCGCCGCTGATCGCGCTGCGTGCGCCAAAGAACGCGCCACACATCACCGACACACCCATCGCCAGGCCGACGATCCAGTCCACCGACCCATTGATGATGAACACCGTCAGCGCCGCCGCGTTGCTGACGAAGTTCATGCTGCGCGCCACGCCGCTGGCCTTCACCAGGTCGATGGGGTGCAGCAGCATCGTGCTGACCGTCCAGAACGCCCCTGTGCCGGGCCCGGCCACGCCGTCGTAGAAACCCAGGCCAAAGCCCTGGGTGGCTTGCCATTTCTTTTTGATCGGGGCCTCGGCATCCAGTGGTGCCTTGGGCGTGCCCCCAAACAGCAGGTACACACCGCAGGCGAAGACGATCACCGGGAGCATCTTGTTCAGGGTTTCGGCAGGCAAGTAATGGGCGACGACCGCGCCGGTCAGCGCACCGATCAAAGTGCCGACGATAGCGTGCACCCATTGGCGTGGGTGGAACAACTTGCGGCGGTAGAAGGTAAAGCTGGCGGTGGCCGAGCCGAAGGTGGAGCTGAGCTTGTTGGTGCCCAGCACCAGGTGCGGCGGCATCCCGGCGGTGAGCAGGGCGGGCGTGGTCAACAAACCGCCACCGCCGGCGATGGCGTCGATAAAACCGGCGATAAAAGCGACAACGGCCAGGATAGCCAGGGTGGTGAGGTCAACGCTGAGTTCGAAAGGCATGGGCAGGGCTTATTGTTGGAGGTGCGCTATGCGAAAGGTCGCCATCTTACCTGCCGAATGCACGCAGAACCAAGTGTGGGAGGGGGCTAACGCTCCTACAGGCATTCGGGCAAGCCCCTGCTTGGCTATTTGTGGGTTCCCAGCCACTCCAGTGCCGTGCGCCAGATGCAGATACCCAGGAAGTACGCCGACATCAGCGACCACAAGCCAAATGTCCAAGGGTTGGTATTCGGGTAATCCACCACCATCAGAAAGCTGCACAGCAGCCAGATAGTGGTCACCGCGATGTTGATCGGCATGAAACGCTTGACCCGGAACGGGTGCAGGAACTTCATCGGCGTCACGGTCAATAGCGCCAGGCCGATCACGGTCAGCAAGGTGACCCAGGCAGCCGGCTGGATGATATAGACGCACAGGGCAACGACGTTCCAGGCGGCAGGGAAGCCGACGAAGTAGTTGTCCTTGCTCTTCATGTTCACGTTGCAAAAGCAGAACAGCGACGACACCAGAATCACCGACACTGCAAACAGGTGGGTGAAATCAGGCAGGTCGATGTAGCGGTAGATAAACAGTGCAGGAATGAACACGTAGGTGAGGTAGTCGATCACCAGGTCCAGCACCGAGCCGTCAAAGCTGGGCAGCACCGTGCTGACATTCACCCGTCGCGCCAGCGAGCCGTCGACGCCATCCACCACCAGTGCCAGGCCCAGCCACAGCAGGCACGCCTTGGGGGAGTTTTCCAGCAGCGCCAGGGTGGCCAAAAAGGCCAGTACCACACCGGTGGCGGTAAAGCCGTGGGCGCCCCAGGCTTTGAGTCTGGCTACATGCAGGGTCGATATCACGGGCGGTTCTCCAAAAGGTCAAACGGGGCAGCCGACGACGTAGCGCCGTCGAGTCTGGCCAGGGAATGCAGGTATCGACCGGGAAGGGGAGGATAAGGTTCACCGCCCGGCGTATCCGTTAGCGTAGCAAGCGCAGGATGTTTCGGCATCAGCCCTGACGGAACACCAGTGCCTTTAGCCCACTCTGTGGGTCAATGTCAGGAAATTCCGGTGGGTTTTCCAGCCGCTTTACAAACCGCAGGCCCGGTGCTTCGCGGGTCACGCCGTCGATCAGGAAATCTTCGCCGAAGGCCGGATCGTTCATGCATGCCAGTACGGTGCCGTGGGCATTGAGCAAGTCCGGCAGGCGGCGCAGCACGCGCTGGTAATCCTTGGTCAGCAGGAAACTGCCTTTCTGGAAGGAGGGCGGGTCGATGATCACTAGGTCATAAGGACCGTTGTTCGTCACCTTGGCCCAGGACTTGAACAGGTCGTGGCCCAGGAAACTCACTCGGCTCAGGTCGTGCCCATTCAGGCGATGGTTGTCACGGCCACGGCTGAGGGCACCACGGGCCATGTCCAGGTTCACCACATGGTCGGCGCCGCCTTCGATGGCGGCCACGGAAAAACCGCAGGTATAGGCAAACAAATTCAGCACACGCTGGCCTTGGGCCTGTTCGCGCACCCAGTTGCGCCCGTAACGCATGTCGAGGAACAGCCCACTGTTCTGCTTTTTACCCAGGTCGATCAGGTAGCGCAGGCCGCCCTCGGTGATGGTCAGCTCGTCGATGGCGTCGCCCACCAGCCATTCGGTGGTGCTTTGCGGCAGGTAGCGGTGTTGCAGGGCCACGGTGTGCACGCCGAGAGCTGCCCAGTCGATGTGCAGTAGCGTTTGCTTCAGGGCCTGCAGGTGCTCGGTTTCCTTGAACAACGCCACCAGCACCACCCCTTGCAGCCAGTCCACCGTCAGTTGTTCCAGGCCCGGCCAGCAACGGCCACGGCCATGGAACAGGCGCCGAGTTTCCGCAGGTGCGTCAGCCAGGGCAGTGAGCAAGTGGGCGTGCAGGGTAGCGAGTGCGTCTGGGGTCATCGTTAAGCGTCAGTCATCGGGCGGGCGGCATTTTAAACACAACTGTGGGTCAGCGCGTGGCAATCAGCGCCGGTCCGAATGACTCTTTCAAGAAAACCGGGGCGATATAGCGCTCGTAATGCGCCTCGGACAGCAGAAAAAACTCTCGATCTATCGCATCGCGTAAATCCGCCAGGTGGCGTTCGCGAAACTCCGGTAACAGCGTCAACCCATAGGCATCCAGCTTGGAAATTACCCGCGCACCCCGCGCAATCAACTGGTATGCCCAGCAATACGGCGACTGGTGCGGCATAAAACGGATCTTGCGCGTTTCCAGCTGCTGTCGCAGGCAGTGCGGGTCGAACACTTCCAGCTTGCTGGCCATCACCTGCACCAACAGTTGTTCCAGACGCAGCCACACCGCCTGTTTTTCCTCGGCGTTATAGCCATTCCACTGGATCACCTCGTGGTGATAGCGCTTGCAGCCCCGACAGACCAGGTCACCGTAGACGGTGGAACACAGCCCGACGCAGGGGGTTTTGATGGTGTGGTTGGGCATAAAGGCTTACTTGCAAAGTCTATGGATCACAATAGCCAATGTGGGAGCGGACTTGCCCGCGATAGCTGTGTGTCAGTGGGTACATCCGTGACTGATACACCGCTATCGCGGGCAAGCCCGCTCCCACATTTTTTGGTTCGTGTTGATTCAGTCCCAGCTCAACGCGCCGCCAGTCTGATACTCGATCACACGGGTCTCGAAGAAGTTTTTCTCTTTCTTCAAGTCCATGATCTCGCTCATCCACGGGAACGGGTTGGTGGTGCCTGGGTACTCTTCCTTCAAGCCGATCTGCGACAGGCGACGGTTC
>NZ_JAOTNW010000024.1:0-69134 GCF_036346515.1 Pseudomonas sp. AM4(2022) | reverse complement strand
CTCCGTCGCTTCAGCAACATTAAATAAGCTGCCGTTGAGGGAAATCGATACAAAGTGTTTCTGCATTTTTGCTATGGTGCAGCACATTTTCACAAGGACTGATCTTTATCCGCAGGATGCGGCGTCGACCTTTTCCAACGAGATGCTGTAGAAATGCCTGAACCGATACCTATCAAAGATCACGAAAAAGAAAACCGCCTGGTCAACAAGCGCTTGCTCGCCTGCGCGTTGCTGGTGATTGGGATCACGTGTGCGCTGGTGGGGCGCATGTATTTCCTGCAGGTCGTGCAGTACGACTATCACTCCACAATTTCGGAGAACAACCGGGTCCACGTACTACCGATCACACCGACTCGTGGCTTGATCTACGACCGTAATGGAGTGGTGCTGGCCGACAACCGCCCGAGTTACAACCTGACCATCACCCGTGAGCGCACCGCCGACCTCAAGGGTGAACTGGATGAAATCGTCAATCTGCTGCACCTGCCTGCCGAAGACCGTGCGGTGTTTGATAAGGCGCTCAAGCAGGCCCGTCACCCGTTTGTTCCCGTCACGTTGTTCTACGAGCTGACCGAAGAGCAGATAGCCGTTTTGGCCGTCAACGAGTTCCGTCTACCTGGGGTGGACGTCGAGCCACAATTCGTTCGCCATTACCCTCTGGGCGCGCACTTTGCCCACTCCATCGGCTACGTTGGCCGTATCAACGAAAAAGAATCCAAGACCCTTGATTCGGTTGAGTACCGCGGTACCCAATCCATCGGCAAAACCGGAATCGAGCGTTTTTACGAGTCTGAACTGCATGGTCATGTCGGTTATGAAGAGGTGGAGACCAACGCACAGGGCCGTGTGCTGCGCGTGCTCAAGCACACCGATCCGATCCCTGGCAAAAACATCGTCCTGAGCCTCGACGTCAAGCTACAGGAGGCTGCCGAAGAGGCCTTGGGCGACCGTCGCGGCTCAGTGGTCGCCCTGGACCCGCAAACCGGTGAAGTACTGGCGATGGTCAGCAAACCGAGTTTCGATCCGAACCTGTTCGTCACCGGCATCAGCTTCAAGGAGTACGCCGCGCTGCACGACTCCATTGACCGACCGCTGTTCAACCGCGTGCTACGCGGGCTTTATGCGCCGGGTTCAACCATCAAGCCGGAAGTGGCCATCGCCGGTCTCGACAGTGGCGTTGTTACCCCACAAACCCGAGTCTTCGACCCGGGTTATTATCAGTTGCCAGACTTTGACCATAAATACCGCAACTGGAACCACAGCGGTGACGGCTGGGTGGACATGGACGCGGCCATCATGCGTTCCAACGATACTTACTTCTATGACCTGGCCCATAAACTCGGAATTGATCGCCTGCACGACTATCTGGCCGAGTTCGGCCTGGGCCAGAAAGTATCCCTGGATATGTTCGAAGAATCTGCCGGCCTGATGCCATCCCAAGCCTGGAAGCGTGCGACCCGTCGCCAGCCGTGGTTCCCAGGCGAAACCGTGATCCTCGGCATTGGCCAAGGCTATATGCAGGTGACGCCACTGCAATTGGCCCAGGCCACAGCATTGATCGCCAACAAAGGTGTATGGAACCGCCCGCACCTGGCCAAGACCATCAATGGCGTGGCTCCTGTAGATGAACACCCAATGCCCAACGTGGTGCTCAAGGACCCGCGTGACTGGGAGCAGGTCAACCACGGCATGCAATTGGTGATGCACGATCCCCGCGGTATCGCCCGAGCGGCAGCACAAGGTGCGCAATACCGCATCGCCGGCAAGAGTGGTACCGCCCAGGTGGTGGCGATCAAGCAGGGTGAGCGCTACAACCGCAACAAGACGTTGGAGCGGCACCGCGATAACGCCTTGTTCGTCGGCTTTGCGCCGGCCGAACACCCGAAAATCGTGATTTCAGTCATGATCGAAAACGGTGAGGCCGGCGGCCGTGTAGCCGGGCCTGTGGTGCGACAGATCATGGATGCCTGGCTGCTCGACCAGGAAGGTCACCTCAAGCCGCAATATGCGGCGCCGGCCAAGGCTCCGGGCGATCCGCGGGTTTGACTCAAACCTTCCACTCGTCCCAGCGCGCTACGCCGTCATAGGCCAGCCAGGGCACTTCATGGGCCGTCCAGATATGCGAGGTGGGCCTGACGCCCGGATCATCATCCAGCGTCGCCACCCGCACGATCACGTGGGGCTGATGCCCACGTTCGGCGATCAGATGTGAGCCGCAGCGTGAGCAGAAATGTCTGAACTTGCCTGGCGAAGACTCAAAGGACGTCAGCAGTTGCTCACCCTGCGTCCAGCGAAAATGCTCTCGCATCACCCCGGCCGTGGCAACAAACGCGGCCGCGTGCGCCTTGCGGCAGCTTTCGCAGTGGCAGTGGCTGATGGGCATGTCCAGGCTGTCCACTTGGTAGCGCACGCCTTTGCACAAGCAACTTCCATTCAGTGGGTCAGTCATAACCTATGGCCAGGCAAGGAGAGGGTCATCATCATCGCGCACAACGCAAGGTTGCGCATTGGTTGATGTCGCCTACTGTTCAATGAAGGAGGTGACTTATGCACGTATTAGATCGCATCGAACGCAAAGTCCTGCTCAACGCATCACGTAAACAGGTCTGGGAGGCACTCACGCAGGCCGATCAATTTGGTCAGTGGTTCGGTATCGCGCTTAAGGGTAAGACCTTTGTGGCCGGGGAAACCATCGAAGCGCCAATTACCTACCCAGGTTACGAACATGTCGTGTGGAAGGCCAGGATCGAACGCATCCTGCCCCAAACGCTGTTTTCTTTCTGGTGGCATCCTTTCGCAGTGGAAGAGGGCGTCGACTACGACAAGGAAACGCCGACGCTGGTGGAGTTCACGATTGAAGATCGCGCTCCAGGCATCCTGTTACGGGTCGTCGAGTCCGGTTTTGACCAGGTGCCTGAAGCGCGTCGTCAGAAAGCTTTCAAGATGAACTCCCGTGGCTGGGACGAACAAATGAGCAATATCGAAAGTTATCTTAGCAAGCCCCCAACAAGGTGATGGGGCGCGGGGGAGTTCTGTCCCCCAGCCCTTTTAAATTTTCAGAAATCAATCGTCGCCGACAACTTCGCCACCCGCGGATCCCCCTGGCTCAGGAATCCACCCTGGGCCGATTCCCAATACTTCTGGTTGGCCACGTTCTCCACCGTGGCACCCACAGTCACCTCGCGCTGTTGCAGCATGAAGGTGTAGCGCGCACCCACGTCGAAGCGGTTCCACGCCGGCAGGCTCAGCTCGTTGGCTGCGTCGGCGTACTGGCCGCCGGTGCGCAGCATACGGCCGTTGAGGGTCACACCCTGCAAGCCCGGCACATCCCAGTCCACCCCGGCGTTGAGCTGGAATGAAGGTACGCCAATGGCCCGGTTGCCATCGTTGGCGCCGTTGAGGGTGCCCTTGAGTTCGGTCTTCATCAGCGTCACTCCGCCCAGCAGGCGTAGCCCGCTGACGGGCTCACCAAAGACGTTCAGCTCGACGCCCTTGTTGATCTGCTGGCCTTCACGCACATAGCGGGCAGTGGTGGCGTCGATGGCTTCGGCATAGCCCGCGCCTGGCTGTTCGATACGGTAGACACCCAAGGTCGCACCGTAGGTACCCATGTCGACTTTGACGCCGGCCTCGATCTGCTTGGAGCGGGCGGGCGCATAAGCCTGGCCGCCACCGATGACGGTAAGACTGCCGGACTTGAGCGGCGATGTCGGGCCCTGGGCCAGGCCTTCGATGCGGTTGGCATACAGCGACACATGCTCCCACGGCTTGAACACAATGCCGTAGACCGGCGTGGTGATCGACTCGTCATAGTTGGCCGTTCGGGTGCCGCTCATGTAGTTGTAGCTTTGCACCACCATCTGTTGGCGACGTGCGCCGACGGTAACCAACAAGCGGTCGTCGAAGAACCCTAAAGTGTCGGATACCGCGAGGCTGCGCACGAAAGTCTTGCCAGTGATGGTCGGATCGCTGAAGTCGGTACCTGGGGTATTGCGCGGGCTATTGAGGGCCGGTGGCGCGCCGGTCACTGGGTGATAGATGTTGGTTGCCGT
The DNA here is from genome assembly GCF_036346515.1 of Pseudomonas sp. AM4(2022). Classification (NCBI taxonomy): domain Bacteria; kingdom Pseudomonadati; phylum Pseudomonadota; class Gammaproteobacteria; order Pseudomonadales; family Pseudomonadaceae; genus Pseudomonas; species Pseudomonas sp. AM4(2022). The sequence continues at coordinate 65,082 of NZ_JAOTNW010000024.1, read as the reverse complement.
TTTTGCGCTGGCGAACACATAGGCGTTGCGCGCCTCGGTCCAGATGCCGGCCAGGCCGAAGTTGAGCCGATGGCTGACCGGGCCGGTCTGGAACTGGCCATTGAGCCCACCCATCGCGCTGGTGTTGTTTTCTTCGTGGGCGATAGTCGAGCCACTGGCGCTGGCATTGCCGAGATTATCGCTCAGGGTCACCGACGAGTAGCGCCCCATTTCGCGGCTGTGTTTGGCACCGGCTGCTGCGTATGCGGTCCAGTGTTCGTTGAGGTCGTACTCGGCGCGCAGCATGCCCAAGGTGTCCTCAAGGTTGGTACTGCTCCAGCTCGGTGCGTAGTTGGTGTCTGCCGAAGGGGCATCCGGCACGTGGGTGATCTTGCCGAGAAAGACCGAGTTGCGCCCGCCGTTGATACGCTGCTTCTGATACACAAAGTCACCGGACAAGCGCAACGCATCGCCGCGGTAGTCGAGGCCGACGGCAAACAGCTTCGAACGCTGGCTCTCATCATCAATGCCGGTATCGCCTTCGCGCTGGGACAGGTTGACCCGTGCGCCGAAACGGTTGTCTTCGCCAAAGCGCTGGCTAATATCCAAGTGTTCGCCAATCCGTCCATCGCTGCTGATGTCGGTACTGAAACGACGCAGTGGCGCATCATCGGCGCGCTTGGGTTGCAGGTTCACACCGCCGCCAATGCCCGAGCCGGTGGGCGTGACGCCATTGATGAAGGCATTGGGACCCTTGAACACTTCCACCCGCTCCAGGGCATCGGTGGAGATGATCTGACGCGGTAGGACGCCGTACAAACCGTTATAGGAAATGTCGTCGCCATTCAATGGCAGGCCACGGATCATGAACGTCTGTGACTGGTTCGCATACCCCGAGGCCTGGCGCACCGAGGAGTCATTGAGCAGCACGTCGCCAACGGTTTCTGCCTGCTGGTCGCGAATCAACTTCTCGGTGTAGGAGGACATGCTGAAGGGCACATCCATGATGTCCTGGTTGCCCAGTACACCCAGTTGGCCGCCACGTGCAACCTGGCCGCCGGCAAACTCGGGGGGCAGCGCAGTGGGCGCCGGCGCTTCGGCATTGATGCTGGTGGCACCCAGCTCCAGCACGTTGTCTGACGTCGATGGGGTGGCCGCCTGTGCCGCCACACTCAGGGAGCAGCACAAGGCCAGTAGGGCAGGGCGAAACGGCACAGCGAGAGGGTGACAGATGGGCATGGTCGATCCTGACGGCGAACCGTCAACTAGGAGGAGGTGGGCAACAACGTCGCGCTTCCTCACTGCGCGGATACGACTCCGGCGCAAATGATAGTAATTACTATTAATGTCCTGCAACAAATTTATGCGATTGCGCACTGCGTGTGCGTTTACCCGACGCGTTTGCACGGATGCCGAGTAGAATCACGCCCTGAACGCGATTCTTGAGGTGCGGTACGGTGGATTTACAGCAGGGTTTTGTCCTGACCCGGCATTGGCGCGATACCCCGGCGGGCACCGAGGTCAGCTTCTGGCTGGCCACCGACCAAGGGCCACGGTGCATTCGCCTACCCGTGCAGACCTCGGTGGTGTTCATCCCACAAGCCCACCGCAAGCCGCTCGACTGGCTGCTCAAGGGCGAGCGCGATCTTGAGCTGCGCCCGTTGCAGCTGTGCGACTTTCATCACCGCCCGGTCGTGGGGCTGTATGCCCGCCAGCACCGCCAGTTGATGGATATCGAGAAGCGCCTGCGCGCTGCCGGGGTCGATGTCTACGAAGGTGACGTGCGCCCGCCGGAGCGCTACATGATGGAGCGCTTTATCACCGCTCCCGTCTGGTTCGGTGGCACCGCTGATGCAAGTGGCACCGTGCTCGACGCGCAAATGAAGCCTGCCCCCGACTACCGGCCTCCCTTGAAGCTGGTGTCCCTGGACATTGAGACCACCGCCCAGGGCGATCTCTATTCCATCGCCCTCGAAGGCTGCGGCGAACGCCAGGTGTACATGCTCGGCCCGCCGAACAAAACCGACGCCGTGGATTTCAAGCTCGACTATTGCGACACCCGTGCTCAACTGCTCGAACGCCTCAACCAATGGCTGGCCACGTTTGACCCCGACGCGATCATCGGCTGGAACGTGGTGCAGTTCGACCTGCGCGTCCTCCACGAACACGCCCAACGCCTGAACGTGCCGCTGTTGCTGGGACGTGGCGGTGAAGCCATGGCCTGGCGCGAGCACGGCAGCCGCAATCACTACTTTGCGGCGGCGGCGGGGCGGTTGATCATCGACGGTATCGAAGCGCTGCGTTCGGCCACTTGGAGTTTTGAGTCCTTCAGCCTGGAAAACGTCGCGCAAACCCTGCTTGGCGAAGGCAAGGACATCTCCACGCCGTACCAGCGCATGGACGAAATCAACCGCATGTTCGCCGAGGACAAGCCCGCCCTGGCGCGCTACAACCTCAAAGACTGTGAACTGGTCACGCGGATTTTCGAGAAGACCGAGCTGCTCAAGTTCTTGCTGGAACGCGCCAGCGTCACCGGCTTGCCGGCCGACCGTAACGGCGGCTCGGTGGCCGCCTTCACTCACCTGTACATGCCGTTGATGCACCGCCAGGGTTTCGTCGCGCCGAACCTGGGCGACAAACCGCCCCAGGCCAGCCCCGGCGGGTTTGTCATGGACTCGCGCCCGGGCCTCTATGAATCGGTGCTGGTGCTGGACTACAAAAGCCTTTACCCGTCGATCATCCGCAGTTTCCTCATCGACCCGGTGGGCTTGATCGAAGGCCTCAAGCATCCCGACGACAGTGACTCGGTGGAAGGCTTTCGCGGCGCACGCTTCTCCCGCACCCGGCATTGCCTGCCGTCCATCGTCACCCGGGTGTCCGAAGGCCGCGAAGAGGCCAAGCGCGAGCGCAATGCGCCGCTCTCCCAGGCACTGAAGATCATCATGAACGCCTTTTACGGTGTGCTCGGCTCCAGCGGCTGTCGGTTCTTCGACACTCGACTGGCATCCTCGATCACCCTGCGGGGGCACCAGATCATGCGCCAGACCCGCGAGCTGGTGGAGGCCCAGGGTTATGAAGTGATCTACGGCGACACCGACTCCACCTTCGTCTGGCTGGGCAGCGCGCACTCTGCGCAGGATGCCAATCGCATCGGCCTGGCGCTGGTGCAGCACGTCAACGACTGGTGGCGCGCGCACCTGAGCAACGAGTACGGCCTGCAAAGCGCCCTGGAACTGCAATACGAAACCCACTTCAGCCGCTTCCTGATGCCGACCATTCGTGGCGCCGAGGAGGGCAGCAAAAAGCGCTATGCCGGCCTGGTCGTGCGCGAAGATGGCAGCGAAGAAATGGTCTACAAAGGCCTGGAAACCGTGCGCAGCGACTGGTCGCCCCTGGCCCGGCAATTCCAGCAGGAACTCTACCAACGCATCTTCCATCGCCAACCCCATCAGGACTACATACGCGACTACGTGCGGCGTACCTTGAGCGGCGAATTCGATGAGTTATTGATCTACCGTAAACGCCTGCGCCGGCCCTTGCACGACTACGAACGCAACGTCCCGCCCCACGTACGCGCCGCGCGCCTGGCAGACGAGTACAACGACCGCCTGGGCCGCCCGCGCCAGTACCAGCGCGGTGGCTGGATCAGCTACGTGATCAGCGTCAACGGCCCGGAACCGCTGGAAGTGCGGCAGGCGCCCATCGACTACGACCACTACGTCACGCGCCAATTGCAGCCCGTGGCCGACGCAATCCTGCCATTCGTCAATGATGATTTCAGCACCTTGGTGGGCGGGCAAATGGGGCTATTCTAGCTAATCGACCACAGGCTCAATATTGCCCATCGCTCAGGAGGGAACGCCCATGTACACCCTTTATGGCACCGACGAATCCGGTTCCTGCATGATCGAAATCGCCCTGCAGCGCTGCGCAGTGCCGTGGCATCGCGTGGAGGCCAGTTCCTGGCAGGACGGCGAGGGTAGCGACGCTCTTGCACGTATCAATCCACTCAAGCAGATCCCCACTCTGGTCACTCCAAATGGCCAGGTACTGACCGAAAGCGCCGCGATCCTGATCCACCTGGGGCTGGAGTATCCCAAGGCCGAGTTGCTGGCCGGCGATCGTACGCAGATCCTGCGCGGCTTGCTGTATATCGCCGCCAACTGCTATTCGGCGATCGGTATCATCGACTACCCGCAACGCTGGTTGGGCAATGCCGATGAAGCGCAGCAAGCGCAACTGGTCAGCGGCACACGGCGCTACCTGCACCAGGCCTGGGTCGTGTTTGCCGATCAGTTTGCCGGCCAGCTGTTTACCCCGAGCAACGCGCCGAATGCACTGGGCATCATGGCGGCGGCGGTGTCGCGTTGGGACGACGCGCGCGAGGTGCTCGGCAACCTGGCGCCGGGCTTTGCGCAGAGCCTGGAGCGGGTAGACGCCGACCCTGTCGTGGCCCCGGTTTTTGCCCGGCATTGGCCGCAGTGGAAAGTCTCGTAACCGGAAGAAACAATGACCAGGCCACTGTCCCAGCCCTTGCGTAGCGGGCTTCCTGACCTACGCTTCTCAAGGTGGTGTAGGAATCATCCTTGAATTTGGCTGTCGCAGACATGAAACTCAAGAACCCTGCATGGAATTCAAAGGAGGTGCGCATGCTCATCCGGTCGCTGACCCTGGCTACCTTGATGGCTTTTACGGGGCCGTTGTTGGCCGCTGATGATAATCCGCTCAAGCAGGAATTGGGCAAGACGCGCCCCCTGGTGGTCGTGGAGCTTGATGCTGGAAACCCGACACTGGCAACGCTGAAGAAACAACTGGAAGAGGCTGCCACCAAGCAGTCCTTCGAAGAGCGCAGCATGGTGTTCTATACCGTGAAGTTCGGCAGCATTGGCGCTGAAGGAGAGAAGTTCGCCAAGGACCCAAAGGACAGCAAAAAGCTCACGCCGCCTGAAACCAACGCGCTGATACGCGCCCTCAAGCTCGGCGTCGGCAGCGGCACCAAGGTGATCCTTATCGGCAAGGACGGCGAGAAGAAACTCGAAAAAACCGTGCCACCGGACAGCCTCGACCTGAAGGAATTCTTCAGCGCCATCGACCAGATGCCTCAGGCGGAAAAGGAGCTTGCCGCACCTGCGGAGCCGGAGCCTGTTCCAGCCGCGCCAGCGGCTGCGGCCAAGGGCGCCAAACCCGCCAAGCCCGGCAACAAAGCTCCCAAGCCGCTGGAAGATTGAACAGGTCCCCTCCCACCGTTCTGGTGGGAACCGGCCTCAGGCTTTCCACGGCTTGAGCCAAAGCCCCAACCCCACCAACACCAGCGCGCCGGCCAGGCTACTCAACCCCAACTGCCACCCATCGTTGTGCAAGGGGTGCAGGGCCAGCGCTGCCACACCCAGCAGCACCCCGCTCAAGCCCCACTGCAACGGCCAGCCCAGTTGGCCGAGCAGTTGCTGGCGGTGCATCAGCAACAGGTTCGTCACCACGACGCCACCCAACGCCGCCAAGGCGATCCCCGGCAGGCCGATACAATAGGGCAGCACCACCAGCAAGGCGGCGTTGACCAGGCTGCCCAGCAGTTCGCAATTGAGCGGCAGGCGCGTGTCGCCGCTGGCATAGGCATAGCGGGCGAGCATCGCGTTCCAGGCGCCAAACACCAGTGGCGTGGCGAACCAGGCCAGCAGCGCCGGCAGTGGGCCGTCGACGCTCTGGGCGGGCATCAGCAGATGGATCAGCGTGGGGCTGGCGCCAATCAGGCCGAAGGCCGCAGGCAGGCTCAGCAGGGTCGCTGCATCCAGGCCGCGGCGCAGCAGGGCCAGGCGCTGTTGGCCTTGTTCGCCGCTCATCATGCCCAGCAGCACTTGGTTGAGGCTCATCAGGGCGATCAATGGCAGGTTGATCAGCTTGCGTGCGAGGTTAACCCACGTCACCGCGCCTTCCCCGAGGAAACTGGCGATCAATCGCTCCAGTAGCGCCAGGCCCTGGCTGGCTACGTTGCTGGCCAACAACGGCCCGATACGCCCCAGCAATTCGCGGCCTGCCAGCGAGTCGCCGCTGACCTGCCACGGCCGCCAGCCGAAAGACCAGACCGGCACCAGCAATGGCAGGCACATCAACACACTGCCGGCAAAAAAGCTCATGGCCAGTTCGGCACTGTCGCTGGAACTGCCACGGATAAACAGGTACAGCACCGGTGGCAGATTGAACAGTAAAGAGCCCAGGCCCGGCAGGACAAAACGTTGGCGTGCCTGTAAGGGAATACTGAACAGCCCATGCATCACCAGGCCCGGCGCACAGGCCGCCAGCCAACGCAAGTTAGCGGCGGCTTCGGCATGGGCCGCGGCGTCCAGGCCGGGGCCGATCAGGCGCACCCACAGCGGCGCGCCCAGCGCTAGTACGGCAAACAGGGCCAGGCCCACTCCCAGCAGGCGTGGGGACAGGCTGGCCAGCCAGGCCTGCTGGCGGTGTGGGTCGCGTTGTTGATAGAGGGGCAGGGCAGCCGCCGCAAGCAAGCCGGCGGCCAGGGTCATGCGCAATGCTTCGGGCAAAAACACCGCCACCAGAAACCCGTCGCTGCGACTGCCCGCGCCCCAGGCCGCCACCAGCAGCCATTCGCGGGCGAAACCGGCGACCAGCCCTGCGAGGGTCGCGACGGTCAGCCAGAGCGTGCTGCCGAACATCAGTGAAACAGGGTGAACAGGCCTTTGCCACCCACCTTGTAGTTCAGATCATGGCAACGTTCGCCCATGATTTTGGCCCCGGAACCGCCAATGATTTTGTAGGGGGCTACTGCCTTGGCCACCACGGTATTGGCACTGATCACTGAACCATAGCCCAGGTGCGTGCCGTAGCCGATCAACGCCCGGCTGCCGATCCACACGTAGTCGTCGATGTAGATCGGCCCGGAAATCGACCAGAACTCTGGTGCCTGCAAATCATGACTGCCGGCGATGATCAGCACGTGGGAGGCGATCGCCACGTGGTTACCGATCACCAGCCCGGCGCGGGCGTCCACCTGGCAATGCCAACCGATTACCGAATCGTCGCCGACCACCAAATTGTGCATGCCCAGCACTTCGGTGTTACGCCATAAGCTGGAGCCCTTGCCGATCTTCGCGCCACCCAGGCGCAGCCAGGCAATGCGCACATGGTGGCTGGGGATCTTGTTGATCAAGATGTTGTAGGCCATGTCCCAGACACTACGCCACCGGTCTTTGACGGTTGCCCAGTTTTTGCCGTAACGCGGCAGTAGCTGGGCCGCAAGGTCCTGTTTCATCCGGTGGAACAGGCGGCGCGCCACCGGGTGCTCAATCGCGGTTTCCAGGTCGATGGAGCTGATCCAGAAGCGCTTGTTGTCGCCTTCGCCTTCTTCAAATACCACGTCGTTGGCCAGGCACCAGTCCAGCGCCTCTTCCAGGTCCGACAGGCTCACGCCCATTTCAGCGGCCAGCGTGGGGAGGCGGTCACGCAAATCGGTGGAGTGGATCATCCGGTGCTTCATGGTTGGTTATCCTTTGGCGCGGTAGCAGGAACAGTGGCGGTAACGGTAGGGCGCAGGCGCACCTGTTGCAGGCTCATGCCCATCAACAGCCAGAACAGCGCGATCAGTACAAAGGTGAAGCTGAAATAGTGGTCGAAAATCCCCGTCAGCAGCGCCGCCAACACGCCACAAATGCACCCCAGCCACAGGGCATTCTCGGCAGTGACCTTGCGCACCTGGCCCAGGGGCCGCACTTCGCGCCACCACAACAGGGTGACGGTGATAAACAGCAGCATCCCGGGTAGGCCGACCTTGTAGATGAAGTTCAGCCACAGGTTTGAGATCCCCAACAGATTGGAGCCGGGCACGGGCGGGTCGATCTTGAAGCCGATCCCCAGGGGGAAGGTCGCCATGGCGGCGGGGAACCTGGCGTACTCGTCAAAGCGGATTTCGGTACTGGCGTTGGTGGTCGAGAAGATGGTCATCAAGCGGTCCTGCAACGGCGGATAGAACATCACCAACGCAACCGCGAACGCCGCCCCGATACCGATGATGCGCCCGCTGTTCGGCACGCGCTTGTAGGCCAGCCAGATCAACACCAGCGCCAGGGCCACGATGGCACCACGGGAAATACTCAGCAGCAGGCCGGCACACCCCAGCACCGCCACCGCCAGGCCCAGGGCCCGACGCCAGCCGCTGCGGGTCCAGCCATAGAACAGCGCCAGGGGAATAAACAGCACCAGCACGCCACCGGTCAGGTTGGGGTGCACCCAGGGCGAGGCCATGCGCGTGTAGTTGGCAGAGAAAATATCCTTCACCGCTTCCGGGTGGGCGTATTTGAGGTCGGTGAGAATATCGATCATCGACATCGCGTTGCGCGTTTTCAGGAACATGAAAATCGACAGCAACAGCATCGCCAGGTTACCCAGCAACAGGGCGACCACCACCTTGTCGCGGTCGGCGTCGGTGCGCAGCAGCAGCGGCACGATAAACAGCATCGACAGGTTCATCAGCCAGCGCACCCAGTTCACCGGCCCGTTGCCTTCGGCATGGATGATCAGCATGCCCCAGATAAACGGAATGGTGCTGAATAGCATCAGCCACATCAGCGCCCGCTCGGTCGGTCGCCACAGCATGAAACCACGCGTCTTGCCGATGAACGATTGCCAGAACACCCCGACCCAGGTCAGCCCCAGTACCGCCTCGCTGACGGTGGTGCGGATGCCCAGTTGCAAGGTGGTGTAGGGAATACTGGTGGCCAATACCGCGAAAATCAGCAAGCCCCACAGGGGAAAGCGGATCAGCGTCAAGGCCACGGCCACTCCGGCCACGACCAGCATGACCTTGATCGGCGACAGGGCCAACAGCAACCCGCCGAACACCAGGCCCAGCAGCAGACTGACGAATTTTCCTGGCAGCATTAGCGATCCAATTCCTTGAGCAAAGTGTCCAGGCGCGAGCGATAGGCCGGTGCGGCAAATTGCCGGGCCCAGGCGCGTTGTGTTTCGCCGTCTTGTGTGGCGTCGGCAGCTGCCAGTTGTTGCATGACGTTGTGCAATTGCTCGGCGTCATGGGGGGCGAAGCGCGGGGCGTTGGGCGGCGCGATTTCATCCAGGGCGCTGCCGCGTGCCACCGCGACCGGCGTGCCGACACTCAAGGCTTCCACCACCGGCAGGCCAAAGCCTTCGGCATAGGACGGCTGCCACAGGCACGCGGCATGACGGTAGAGCGCTTGCAGTTGCCCGTCCGATAAACCGCTGCACCAATGCAGGCCCGGCAGGTCACCCAGTGCCGCCGGTACATCGCTGGCGTGGCCCACCAGAACCAAGTCCGGCACATCAGGGTTCAGCGCACGGCAGGCCTGCCATTGGCGCAGGAAGAATTCCATGTTCTTGCGTGGCTCCCGCGTGCCCACCACCAGCCAGTAGCGTGTCGGCAGGTGGGTTGGCAGTGGCTCTGGTGCTGCATTCAATTCGGGCACCAAGTTGTTCAGCACGCGGAACTTGGCCCGGGCCCAGGGGAACAGGCGCGCGGCTTCATTGCAGGAAAACTGCGAAGGGCACCACACCCGGTCAGCCTGCCACACCGACCAGGCAATCGAAGCCCCGTCGATCAGGCGGTAGGCCAGGGCCTTGAGTTTGGAGCGATGGAAGTTGCGGTGGGTCAGCTGAAACAGGTCATGCAGCACCAGTACATAGCGGGTGCCGGCGGGTTTACGGCACAGCGGCAAGCCCATATTGGCCGTGGCGATGTACAGGTCGATCTGCTGCTCGTGCAGCGCCTTGGGCAAGAACCTGCGCTCGAACCGCAGGCGCACTTGTGGGCGTTGCAGGCCGTCCAGCGGGCTGGCCCAGGCCGGGCAAACGGCAGTCTGGCGTTGCGGATGGTCCAGGGGCGCTTCGGTGAACAGCACCACCTCGGTGTTGCCCCGCGCGCGCAGGGCGTCTTCCAGGGCCACGACCTGGCGGGCGATGCCTGAAGACGGCGCAACCGTGGCGGGGCGATAGTCCAGGGCTACACGCATGGCTGAGACTCCTTGACGGTGAGCAAGCTGCGGTAGAGGTGCTCCAGTTCATTCGCCGCCACCGCCCAGTCGTGGTATTGCCGCGCATAGTCGCGTGCCGCATCGGCCAGTCGCCCAGCCAGCGCCGGCTCATCCAGCAGGCGCACAACGGCATCGGCCAGGGCCTCAGCGTTTTCGCCGGCCAAGTAATGTACCTGTGGCTGTACCGCCAACCCGGACACGCCCTGGGCCGTGCTCACCAGCGGCAAGCCGGCGGCCATCGCCTCCAACACCTTGAGCTTTGAGCCGCCGCCATGGCGTAACGGGGCGACAAAACCGGCGCAGCGGCGTTGCAAGGCACACAGGTCGGGAACAAAACCCAGCCACTCGATACGTTCATCGGGCCAACGCTCGCGCCAGTGTTCGGGTAAGCCATAGCCGACCACTGCCAGGCGTGCGTTCGGGCGCTGCAACCAGAGCCTGGGGAAGATCTCGTCGAGCAGCCACTGCACGGCGTCCAGGTTCGGTGCGTATTCGTAGTTACCGACGAACAACAGGCGCTGGCTCTGCGCATCGGCGCTGACCTCGGCAAAGGCACGACTGTCGACCCCATTGACCACCACGCTTACCGGCGTCGACGACAACGGTCGCATGGCCTGAGCGTCCGCCTCGGTCACGGCGACCACATGAGCGGCGGCATCGAACGCCTTGCGTTCCCATTGCCGGCAGCGCCACTGGTCATACTGTACAAACGGTGCGGCCCACTTCGGGAAGCGGTCGTAAGTGGCGCCGCCGAGGCTCGATTCCAGGTTGTGCTCGGTCAGCACAAATTCGCGCCGTTGCTGCTGCAGGGTGTGCAGGAACGGCTGCAGGCTGTAGCTGTGTTCCACCTGAATCACGTCCCAGCGCTCGTTCAACAGTTGCGCAAACTGTGCCTGCAACGGTGCCGACAGGCCGTTGACCGTGGTCAACAGCGGCCAGGGCGCGAACAGGCCGCCGAGCAGGGTCAGTGGATGTTTCAGTGCCCGGCGCGGTACCACGATCAGGCGTTCGAGCAATGGTTCAAGGGCCGCGTGCACCGCCCCATCGGCCGGCGTCTTCGATTGCGCCAGCAGCGTGATGCGATGCCCGCGCTCACTCAAGGTGCGCAGCAAATGGTACTGCCGCGTCTTGCCGCCGCTGGTGGCCGGCCACGGCAGGTAGGGCACGATCCAGAGGATTCTCATGTACAGCTCTCCATGCCCAGGGCTACCACATCAGTATCTGCAAACTTGGTTTCACCACCGGGCGAATACCGTTGTCGTCGCTCAGGGTTTGCCGGGCGCCGGTCAGCGGGTCCAGCAGTTCTGCGCGTTTGATGCCGGGCAGGCTGATGCTGCTGCCTTTGGCACTCCAATACATCAGCAGGTGTTTTCCGTCAGGGCGGGTCCAGGCCACGCTGTAGAAGCTGTCCGGTACATCCTGCAACTGCGGCGTGTTGCCGGGTTTAAGCGTGGGGCCGGTGATCTCCAGGAAGCGGGCGAGGGCGGTGTATACCGGCTTGGGTTCGCCATCAAGGTTCAACAGGCCGTAATGCTGGTCGCGTGGCGAGGCGCGTTGGTCGAGGTCGGACAGCGCGAACAGGAAGATCTTCTGGTAGTCCTGGGACGCCATCAACGCCAGGCGGCGCAAGGTGTAATCGGCCTGCCCGTCGATACCGATCAGGTCCTGCATTTCCTTGGGGCCGGCATAGCTGGACCAGCCCCACTCGGTAGCCCATACGTTCTTGATCCCGGCGCCGTGCAGCATTGAGTTGAGTTGATCACCGCGCAGCAGCACTTCGTTCTTGCCCGGCTCATCGGTTTCCGGGGTCATCGAATAAGGGTGATAGGCCGCGACCATGCCCAGGTTTTGCACACCCAGCGCGCCGAGTGCTTCAAACATCAGGGTTTTGCCACGGGGCGGCATCTGGCTGTAGTACGCCATGCCGCCCATGACCTGCAGTTTGCCGGGCGCGGCAAGGTTCAGGGCCTGGTGACTGGCCAATAACAATTGCCCGTACTCCTTGGCGTCGACTTTGGGGCGCCAGTTGTTCGGCAGGTTCTGCTCGTTCCACACCTGCCAGGCATCAATAGTGGGGTAGCGTTTGGCCAGAAGTGCCAGGCGCAGCGCATACACTTCCGGATCCCGCGGTCGGTACTGATCCTGGAACTGCGCACCCTTGGGGGCGGTGGTGATAAAGGGCGCCGAGCCCACCAGGTAAAACACCGAGCGGATTTTTTCAGCGGTCAGGGTGCGGTCCAGTTCATCGAAGGTGCTGAGCTGATAACCGTCTTCTTTGGGTTCCAGGCGATCCCAGTGCAGGTCGACCCGCACCCATTGCAACCCAAGCTTCTTGTATTGCTTGATCTGCTGGCGGTACTGCTCGGGCGTGAACCAAAGGAAGTGCGCATTCACACCGAGAAAGTCCTTCCAGGCGACGGTGCGCTCCGGGGCCAGGTTCACCGGCTGCGCATCGACTTTTTCACTCAACAGCAGGGCGCTACCGACGGCGATTGACAGCACCAGCGGCAGGTAGCGCCACAGTGGGCGAACGGATGACAGGTTCATCGCAACGGCTCCTCACAAGCATCCCGAAATAATTCAGCAAACCGCTGGGCCGTGTTGGCCCACTGGCGTTGGTGGCCGATTTCTCCAGCCCGGGCGGCCCATTGCTGCGCCTGTTGCGGGTCGAGGATCAAGCGGTTCAAGGCGTTGCTCAAGGACGCTGTATCGCCCTGCTGATAGGTGATGCCATTGCCGCCGGCCACCTCTTCGGCAAAGGCGCGGGCGTTGGAGGTGATCACCCCGCGCCCGCATGCATTGGCCCACGACAGCGCGCCACTGGTGCCGCGCATTTGCCCTAGGAAACTGAGTTTTTTCGATTCGCGATAGGGCAGCACCATCACATGGTGCGCCTGGATCGTAGAAGGGATCTGCGCCGATGGCAGGTCCAGTTGCCAGTCCACCACATCCTCAAGATGCAGGGCGCTGATCTGCTCGCGCAGGCCATCGAGGTAGTTGCCGGCGGGGTCAAAAGTCATTTCCGGCGCGGTGCCACCGGCCAGGGTCAGGCGTACCTGGCCTCGGCATTGCGGGTGGGCGGCCAGTGATTGGGCCAAGGCATGGAGCAGGTCCTCAATGCCCTTGCCACGGTAGATAAAGCCGAAATACAGCAGGCGCAACGGCGCCAGTGGCGGCAACGCCTGGGGCACGATGGGCAGGTTGCCGTGGGCAATCACCGCCACCTGTTCCGGGCGCAGGCCCATGCGCTGGCGCAGGCAGTCGCCGCCCAGACGGGTGAGTGTGATCAGGCGGCGCATGCCTTTGGCCAGGCGCCGTTCTTCGTGCAAGGTCAACGGGTCGGCCAGCAGCGCTGCCGCCTGGGGCAGGGGGTGGGGCAGGCGTTCAAGCAAGGTCAAGGGGAAAAACAGCTTGGCCCGGCGCCAGATCAGGCGCTCCGGGTCATGCACCGTGGCGGTCAACGGCAGGTGTGGTTGCGCCCGGCGCAGGTACTCCAGCGCCTGGAACTCACCGAAGCGTCCACCCCCGAGTTCGGCATGCACCAGGTCCACGCTGCGCCAGTCGAAGGCCTGTAGACGCTTCAACTGTTCAGGCAGGTCCAGGCAGCCGGCGAGCGGGGTCACCACCTCCAGCCCCTGTTCGGTCAACGCATGGCGCAAGTGCGCGGCATAATCGGCGATCCCGGTCTGCTCCGGTGGCAGCGGCGCCAGCAGTGCGATACGCATCAGGCCGCCCCGCGCCAGCTGTTGAGCCGCGCCAGGACCTTGGCCGGCACTTCGAAGCGGCGGCGGTTGAGGATCATGCCGTCGACTTTGCCGAACGCGGTGGTCAGCAACGACACGGCATTTTCGATAGTCGGTACGGTGCTGGTGCGGGCTTCGATCACCAGTACGATCTGGTCGGCGCGGCGCAGTGTCAGGAAGGCCTGTGGGTTGGAGGACAGCGCCGAGGCGTCCAGCAGCAATACTTCACCTGGCGTTGGCGCGTTCGTCCCATCGATCGAGACGCGGTGACCACGGTCCTCCAGCAGACGCTTGAGTTGCGAGGCGATAAAGGTCACACCCTCGCCATGCCGCGCCGAGGTCAGGCCCAGGGCAAAACCTTCGGTGGCGATACGGTCCAGGGGTAGCAGACTGTACAGGCGGTAGAGGCTGGCGGTGACGGCTGCCGGCGTTGCGTCTTGCACATCGGGAATGCTGCTCCACAGCGGCACATGGAACATCTCCTGCAACCGTGTGCCATCGTGGATGCGCTGGTCCAGCAGGTACAGCACATAGATGGTTAGCAAGCCCACGGCCACGCCGGCGGGAATGGCGAACAGCAGCATCAGCAGACTCTTGGGAAACACGCGTGCCGGGTTGAGGGTGGCGTGTTCGATCAGGGCGATGTTGCTGATCTGGCTGTTGTCCAGTTCGTGGTCGATTCGCGCCTGTTCAAGATTGTCCGAGTACAAGGCATAGCTCTTTTCGGCCGTGCGCAGTTGTTGGCTCAGGGTGTTGAGTTGCGGTTCATCAGTCATCGCCTGGTCACGCTGGGCGCGCAGTTCGGCAAGGGTCTTGTCGTAGTTCTCGATTTCCCCGGCCAGTTTGCGCTCTTGCAACTGGGCGTCGATCATTTGCTGTTTAACGTTGATCACCAGGCTGTTGGGCGCGGTGTTCTGCGAGCGTTCCAGGCGTGTAGCTTCCTGGGCGCTGAGGGCTTCCATGTCGCGGATGTTCTGCTCGATCTGATTGACCTGCGGGGTACCCGGCAGGTAGGTGCGCAACAGCCGAGCCCGCTCCACTTGCAGCGCATTGAGCTGGCGCTTGAGGTCGAGCTGGGTGGGGTTGAGGCTGGTTTCGCGCATCGTGACCACGTCTGCCGGCTGGCTCTTGATCTGCTGGCTGGCGTTGGCCAGGAGGCTGCGAATCCCCGATATCTGGTTCTGTGCGCTGACCTTGGCGTCGGTGACGCGGTCGATCTGGTTGGTCAGGTTCTTCAGGCGCGCATCGACACTGATCGAATCGATCTGCTTCAAGCGACCTTGCAGCTGATCTTTCAGGCTCTGGATATTCTCCGCCACCTTGGCGCGTTCGGTTTCATAGAAGGTATGCAGGCTCTTGCGCCCGAGAATTCGCGCACGTTCTTCGAGGTAAGCGTTGACCCATGTCTCGACGATTTTTTGCGCCACCGCCGGGTCGTCCCAGGTGAACGAAATCTCGATCACCGAAGAACCCGGCTCGTGACCGGCGGTGAAGTTCTTCTCCAGTGAGGTCGCCAAGCGCTCCAGCGGGCTTTGTTTCTCGGCAAGGCCCACGAACTGCAGCACACTACGAATGCCATTGATGACTTCGCCAACGCCCTTTTTGATGTAGAACTTGGTGACCTTCCAGAAGCCTTGCGGCGGTTCGGCGGTCATCGCCATATAGCGTTCGGCAACGATATGCACGATGGGCCGACCCGTGAGCATTTTTTCTTCGTCGACAATCGGGTCGTGCTGGGTGCTCGGGGCAATCAGCGTCTGGCGGTTGGCGGCCTCGATCGGCAAGGTGGTGTTATCCCGCCCCGGCTTGACCAGCAAGCGCGCGTCGGACTCGTAGCGAGCCGGCAACAGGAAGGCACCCAGCACGGCGACCACAATCGTGGTGAGCACGGCCAGTTTGAATTCGCGGCGGTAGATGAAGAACAGCCGCAGCAGGTCGCGAAGAGAGCGGATTTCGATCACAGGATCACTCCATTGCATATGGGGTTTACGAAAGGCGGGAACGCTTGGTTCGAGTGATACGAAGCCCGCTTCATAATCCTTGGCCTGCGTTGATGGTTGGGTTGTTGTAGATGGTGTTGCCGCTGTTTTTCACGTCGCTCTTGTTCAGGTCGTAATTCAAGCCAATACCAATCCCCTTGTTGATCGGAAACAGCTTGGTGAAGTACATGTCCACGGCCTCCACCGTCGCGCCGATGCCCGACTGCGGCACAAAGATCAAATCGCCGCGCTGCAACGCCACCCGCGGGTGATTGGGGTTGGTCAGCATGCTCTCCAGGCTGATGAAGTACGTCCTGTACTTGCCATCGGGACCGGTGCGCAGCAAGGCCACGTTGGAGGCATCCGCCGAGGGCAATACACCACCGGAGCTGAGCAGCGCCTGCTCGACGCTGACGTTGCCGGCCAGGTCGAAAAACGCCGGGTTGGACACCGCGCCGCCGATAAACACCTTGTTGCTCGGTGCGCTGGCGATGTTCACCGTCACCGCCGGTTCGCGGTAGATGCGCTTGTACTTCTCGGTGATTTCCTTGCCCAGGTCTTCGGGCGTGCGCAAGGCCGCCTTGACCCGGCCAATATTGGGCACCGAGATCACGCCGTCGGGGCGCACGACGAATACGGTCATGTCATCGGCCGCCGCCGGTTCCTGGGCATCACGCACGATACGCAGCGAGTCGCCGCTCTGGATCAGCACCTGCGGCGGTGGCAGGTCGGCCAGGGTCAGCGCCGCTTGATGGCCGGCCTTGAGCGTATTGTTGTCAGGAAGCGGCACCCGCGCGGGGGTCGAACAACCCGCCAGCCAGATTGAGGCACTCAAGAGGCTGAGCAGGGTAAGACGGGAACGTCGGTTGATAGTCTTCATGACGGCTCAAGTCCAGTAGGTGGAAAACATGCCCAGGCGCCGTTTAAGCGCGTTGGGCAAGTGGCGTTCAAGGTGGCCGAGGCGATAGCCCAGCAATTTAAAGGCACTGCGCACCACCACTTCGGGGGCGCGGTACAGCGCGTTGGCCTCGCGCAATGCGTGCAGTTCGGCCAGCACATAACGTTTGCCTTCGCCGCCGGCGTCGCCAAACGCCTGGCGAATCCATGGCTCGCGGCCGTAGAACACACCGATATCGAAGTAGCGGCGAAACTCTTCCAGCAAGCGGTAATCGTGGGAGTGATACACCTGCGCGCTGGCGGCGTAGCGCACCTGGTAACCGGCCAGCAGCATGCGGGCGGCCACATAGGCGTCTTCACTGCCAATCACATCCTGGGGGAAACCGCCCACCGCGCTCAGGGCGCTGCGCCGGTACACCGAAAACGAGTCAGAGCTGAAGCAGGTCTTGATGCCCAGTTGCGGTGCATCGTCCAGGCGCTTGGTGCGGCTGGCCGCCGGGTAATTGAAGTGCCGCGACTGCGCGCCGAGTACGCCGGCGCCGGGGTGCGGCAGCTGCCGTCCATAGGCCACGCCATTGAGCGGGTCCAGTTGCAGCTCGCTGATCAGGTTGGCGAAGGTCTCGGCAGTGGCGGGGATCGCGTCCTGGGTCATCACGATCAAGGCGTCGCCGCCCACCTGTTCACTGGCCCAGCGCCGGGTACCGCCGTGGTTGAAATCACGCGCATCGATCCGCTCCACGCGGGCGCCGAATTCGCGAAAGCGCGCCACGGTGTCATCGCTCGATGCGCTGTCGACCACCAGCATTTCATCCGGTTGCAAGGTCTGCATGCGCAGCGCTGGCAACAGGCGGTCCAGGTGGCTGGCCGCGTTGCGGGTGGGAATGATCAATGACGTACGCATCAGGGCTTCACTTCAACCGGCGCGCGGCCGTAGATGTCGTCATAGCGCACGATGTCGTCTTCACCCAGGTACTCACCGCTCTGTACCTCGATCATCACCAGATCGATGATGCCGGGGTTGGTCAGGCGGTGTTTGTGGCCGGCGGGAATGTAGGTGGACTCGTTCATGTTGAGCAGGATTTCACGCTCGCCATTGGTGATCATCGCCGCGCCGCTGACCACCACCCAATGCTCGCTGCGGTGATGGTGCATTTGCAGGGACAGCGAGCCTTTGGGCTTGACCACAATGCGCTTGATTTTGAAGCGCGTGCTTTCTTCCAGCACCGTGTAGGTGCCCCACGGGCGGGTGACCGTGCGGTGCAGACTGAACGCCGGGTGATTCTGGCGCTTGAGTTCGGCGACGATATAGCGCACGTCCTGGCTGCGGTGCGCGTCGGCGATCAACAGCGCGTCCGGGGTGTCGACGATGATCAGGTCACGCACGCCCACCGCACCGAGTACCCGCTTGGGCGAGTCGATGTAGCAGTTATGTACGTCGTGCAGGATGGCCTCGCCATTGATCTGGTTGCCATTGTCATCACTGGGGGTGAGTTGGCGCAGGGCTTCCCAGGAGCCGATATCGCTCCAGCCTATGTCGCAGGGCACGACCGCGACCTGGGCGGATTTTTCCATCAGCGCCACATCGATGGAGATATCCGGCGCGGTGCCGAAACCTTCAGGGCTCAGTTCGCGCTGGCGACTACTGCTGTTTTGCAGGCTCTGGCTGTGCTCCAGTGCAGCCTTGGCCGCTTCTAGAACCGCCGGGGCGTGGCTGGCCAGTTCTTCCAGCAGGGTGGCTGCCTTGAAGCAGAACATGCCGGCATTCCACAGGTGCTTGCCGCCGTCCAGATAGCCTTGGGCGGTGGCCAGGTCGGGCTTTTCGACAAAGCGCTGCACCCGAAACCCAGCGCCCAGTGCCGGCCCTTGTTCGATATAGCCAAAGCCAGTTTCTGCTCGGTCAGGCTGGATGCCAAAGGTCACCAGGTAACCGGCTTCGGCCAATGCGCGGGCTTTTTCCACCGCCTGGGCAAAGGCGCCTTCATCGAGGACCAGATGATCGGCCGGCATCACCAGCAACTGCGCGTCTGCGCCGAAATGCTCTTGCACGTGCAAGGCGGCCACGGCGATGGCGGCGGCGGTGTTGCGGCCAAACGGCTCCAGCAGCAGGTCGAGGCCCAGGCGCTGGGTGTTCACCGCGCGGTAGTCGTCCAGGGTGCGAAACAGCAGGTCGCGGTTGGTCACGGTCAGGATGCTGTCGACGCCCGGCAAGTGACTGGCCCGCAGGAAGGTCTTCTGCAACAGGCTCTGGTCGTCGCGCATGCGCATGAAGGGCTTGGGCATGTTCTGCCGCGAAACCGGCCACAACCGCGTACCCGAACCACCGGAGATGATGCAGGGAATCAATCCGTTAAGTGGGTTCATCAATAGACTTCCTTGGTGGAAAGAACGGCCGGGACCGTCATGAAAACGATGTAGAGGTCCAGCCACACGGACCATTTGGCGATGTATTCCAGGTCGTATTCGACCCGTTTCTGAATCTTGAACAGCGTATCGGTCTCGCCGCGGTAACCATTGATCTGCGCCCAGCCGGTGATGCCGGGCTTGACCCGATGGCGCGAACTGTATTCGCTGACCGCTTCCTCGAAAGGAATCCCGGCCGCCTTGGTGGCCGTGGCGTGAGGGCGCGGGCCGACCATCGACATATTGCCCAGCAGCACGTTGAACAGTTGTGGCAGCTCATCGATGCTGGTCTTGCGGATGATCCTTCCCACCCGGGTGATGCGCGGGTCCTGGCGTGTGGTCTGGTTTTCGGCGTTGAGGTCGGTCTGCTCGACGTACATCGAGCGGAACTTGAACACGCGGATCAGGTTGTCGTTGTAGCCATAGCGCTTCTGGCGAAACAGCACCGGGCCCTTGGAATCGAGTTTGATCGCGATGGCGGTCACCAGCATCACCGGCGACAGCAACAACAGGCCGAGGCTGGCCAGCAGCAGGTCTTCGCAACGCTTGATAAACGGCGACCAGCCCCGCAGCGGCAACTGCGAGGTGTTGAACATCAGGATGCCGCCCACATCGGTGATGCGGTTATGGCCATAGCGCAGTGCGGCCATATCCGGCACCAGCATGACGTTCACCGACATCTGCCGCAGGCGCTTGACCAGCCCATTGATGCGCTGCTCGGCAGCCCAGGGCAGGGTGATCATGACCTGGTTGACCTGTTCGGAGCGGATCAGCTTTTCCAGGTCGCGGGTATTGCCTAGCAAGGGCAGGCGGCTCAACTCCTTGGGAATGCGCTCGGTACGGTCGTCGATAAAACCGATGAGGCCGGAACGTATGTCACTGTTGCGCGACAGGTGTTCAGCCACATGCACGGCCGTGTCGGTAAAGCCCAGGATCACGGTGCGCTGGAGGAATTTGCCGTTATCCATCAAATGGCGGTACAGGCGCAGCATCAGTATCCGCTCCACGCCAAACAGCAGCAGGCTCGCGGAAAACCAGAACACCAGGTTGCGTGGGCTCAACTGCGGGAACAGGAGCAGGATCTGGTACATGAACAACAGGATGCAAAACGCCGAGACCCAGGCCACCAGCATCACGCGAAAACGCAGGCGATTGCTGAACAGGTCATCGGAGTAAACCCCCAGGGCCTGGAACAAGATAATGGTCAGGATCGCAAAGAACGCCAGCAGGCCCAGATAGTGAGTGCGCATGTGCTCAGCGACGGGATCCGGGTAGAACAGCAGGATGATCGCCGGCGAGATTGCGGTCAGCCCATGGATCAGTTTTACGAAAACGACAAAAAACTCAACGAAACCGGTGCGAGTCAAAAACAGGCTATCAACCGACGATTTACCGCGCATACATCAGATCCTCAATACACCACCAGAACGTTCCTATTCGTTTGCTCATCCATAAGGCAGGTATGCATTACAAGTGGTGCAAATCGAACGACTTCTGTTGCTGGGTAAACCGTAATGGCTGTCTAGACGCAGGCATTTACTGGGTGATGGCTAAATAGTGGCCCTATTGAGGGTTTGTGTCAATGATTTGGCTTTTAGTCCGTTTTCTTCGTTGCTCCTCTTAAGGTCTCCATGATATGACGGTTTGTTGACGTGTATGGCGGGTATTTCAGAATAATCGAGAATCGATGATGGCTTTTTGGAGTGTAGGAACAAACCTGGGGATTTGCCTGCCAGCGACGAAAAGCTTTTGCCGGCGGGAAGGAGGGGGCGGGACAAGGCTTTTTTGTAGGAGCGAGGACGCCTAGTTCTTGCTCGCGAAAGACGTCAACGATAACGCGTGCTTCCTGAATAAACGCGGCGTCTGTGAGTTTTTCGCGAGCAAGCTCGCTCCTACAGGAGGGGTATGCAGTGCTTAGAAGTTGCCTTTGAGGCTCAGCGTGAGGTTACGCGGCTCCCCGTAGAGGTTACCCCAGCCTGCTGTACCAACGGTCTGGTAGTAGTTTTTATCGAACAGGTTGTTGCCGTTGAGCGCCACAGTCCAGGTGTCGTCCACCTGATACGCAATGCGTGCACTCCACAACGCATACCCGGCCTGCTCCAGTTTGATGGTTTGCAGGCGGTAGTTACTGCTTTGGGCGTTGACGCCTGCGCCGACTGTCCATTTCGACAGCGCACCGTCCAACTGGTAGTCGCCCCACAAACGCAGCATATGCCGCGGTACGTAGGTGTTGGACACCGCGCCTTCGGCGGCACTGTCGATGTTTTTCAGGTTCTTGGTTTGCGTGTAGGTATAGCCGCCGAACACCTGCAGGCGTTCAAGCAATTCGCCGCTCAGCTCGGCCTCGACCCCTTGGGCGCGCACTTTGCCCGTGTCGGTGTAGCAGTAGCCGTCGGAGGAGCTGCCGCAGCGGGTCTCGAAATCGGTTTGGGCGGCGTTTTTTTCGATGGCGCGAAACAGCGCCAGGGAGCTGTTCAGGCGCCCGTCAAACCATTCGCCCTTGATGCCCAACTCATAGTTCTCCCCATTTTCGGCTTGAGGGCCGAACCGCTGACCGTAGCGTAGGAGCTTTGTGGCTGGAAGATATCGGCGTAGCTGGCGTACACCGAAAGGTTGTCATTGAGGTCGTAGATCAGCGCGGCAAACGGCGTGACCACCCCGGTTTCCTTGGTGCGTGCATCCTGGTCGGCCCACTCGCCCCAGGCCAGGTTCAGGGACTCACGGCGGTTTTCATACCAACTGACGCGACTGCCCAGAACCAGCATCAAAGGTTCGGCCAGACGCAGGCGCAAGGTGGCGTAGGCACCATATTGAGTGGCGGTTTCCTTGACCGTGCCGCCACGGTACATGTTGGGCCAGAAGGTGTCGTCGGCAGGTTCCGGGAAGTGGTGGTTGGGGGTGAAGACGCTTTGGCGCTGGGGCAGGTTGCGGATCGCATAGACATCGTCCTGAGTGCCACGGCTGCCATTGGCGCCGAGGATCAACTCATGTTGCAGGCCAAACGCTTCAAATTGACCATCAATGTAGGCATCCAGGCCGTAGTCCTTGTGATCGTAATCCAGCAGCGCGGCGTAACTGGTGAGCGTAGGGGCCGGGTTACCATAGTCCACGGTGCTTTCGCTGGCGGCGTATTTGATGTCTTGCAGGTTGCGGCTATGCACGGCGCTGACTTTGAGCTTCCAGTCGTCGTTGAAGTGATGGGTCAGATCAGCGAACAGCGTGGTGCGCTGGCTTTGCCAATCGTTCCAGGCCTGGCCCAGGCAGGTGGAGCGGCTCAGGCCGAGGCTTTTGCCGTCGCGATAACGCGGCAGGCCGCTCCAGCACGGTGTGGCGTCGACATCCTCATAGCTGGCCCCGAAGCCCAGGGTGGTGTCAGGGCTGACATCCATGTCCAGGGCCGCGTAAAACGCCTGGTCCTGACGCTTGGCAAGGTCCATGTAGGAGCCGCGATTCTGTTGGCTGACCGATGCGCGGCCACGCACCGTGCCGCTGTCGTTCAATGGGCCGCCAGTGTCGAGTTCGGCGTGGTAGTTATCCCAGGTGCCCGCCGACAGCCCGAGGCTGGTGGTCGGGGTGGCTTGGGGCCGCTTGCGCACGAAGTTCACTGCACCGCTGGCGGTGCCGGCGCCCTTGAGCATACCGGCGGCGCCTTTTAGCACCTCTACCCGGTCATAAATCGCCATGTTCGCGCTGAAACTGTCGGCCTGTATGTAGTCCTTGCCGATGTCCAGCGGCACACCATCGAACTGGTACTGGCCGAGCATCTTGAAGCCCCGGGAGTAAAAATACTTGCCGCCCATGGGCGATTCGTAGCTGGTGATCCCCGGGGTGCGCTCCAGCAATTGGTCGATGGTGGTGATGTTCTGGTCATCCATCAGCTTGCGGGTCATCACGCTCACCGATTGCGGCGTGCGCCGCAGGCTATGTTCACCCTTGCCGATGGTCACCGCACCGGTGGTGTAGGAGCCGCTGCCTTCGGTAGTGGCGCCCAGGCGGTTGCCGGTAATGGTGGTGGCGCTCAGGTTCAGGGCCGAACTGTCGGCCTGTTGGGGTAACAGTAACCAAGCGTTCGGGCCCTGGCTTTGAGCCTGCAAACCCTGGCCCTGAAGCAGTCTGCTCAGGGCCTGTTGTGGCTCCAGAGTGCCGCTCAGCCCAGCACTGCTTTTGCCGGCTACGCTGCCTGCGTCATACGACACGCTGATACCGGCCTGCCGCGCAAATTGATCAAGGGCACCGGCCAGTGGCCCGGGGGCGATATTCCAGGTGCGCGCCTGGCGTTCGCCTCCGGGTGGTTGGGCACCTGCGGAATAGGGCAGGGTACTGGCCGCCAGGCACGCGCCGAGAAGGGTCGCCTTGATGGCGTGCCTGAGAGGTGAACGCAGGGAGGGGAACGCTTGCATGACCGCGGGATGCTCCTGAAGGAAGTGGACAAAACCGGCCTGTTGATCGGCCTTTCCTTACAGGTCGAATGGCAATGAGAATTCACCTCATTTATTTTTGGCCGGTCACGCGCGCGCGGAGACGGTTACCCAGTAACGGCTACGGTAGGTCACATCGATTGCCAGCGATTTCGCCACCAACTTGAGCACCTGGTCGGTGTCGTCCAGTTGGTAAGTGCCCGACACCCGCAGCCCCGCCACGGCTTCGCTGCAACGCAGCAACCCATTGCGATAGCGACCCAGCTCGGCCAGGAAGTCCTCCAGGCGCATATTGTGGGCGCTGATCACGCCGTCACTCCAGGCCCAAGGGTCCAGGCCGTTGTTGGGGGACGGGCGAATGCCGCTACGGTTGAACACCACTTGTTCGCCAGGCTTGATCACTTGGCGTGCCGTGCCGTCATGGCGGTCGGCAAACACCGCCACCGCCCCCTGCTGCACGGCTAGCAGAGTGCCTTGGGGTTCTTCGCGCACCAGCAAGCGCGTGCCGAGGGCGCGTAGGTAACCGTCGCGGGTATGCACCCATAGCGGACGGCGGTCGACGCCGGTATTGATCAATATTTCACCCTGGCGCAGGTTCACCAGCCGTTGTTCGGCGCTGGAGGTAATGTCGACGGCGCTGGCGCTGTTGAGCTGGACTTTGCTGCCATCCTCCAATGCTACCCAGCGCCGCTCGCCAGTGGCGGTGCGGTAGTCCGCCATCAAGGCGGGCAGGGGTGTGTAGTCGCGGCCCAGCCAGGCTAAACCTGCGGCGCCGGCAAACAGCCCGAGCAGTTTCAGGCCTTCACGACGGCTGATGTGCTGGCGTGCGCCGTCGAGTGCATGGCGACTGACATGCGCCGGCAAGTGGTTGAAATCGTCATTCAGGGTGGCGACCCGTTGCCAGGCCTGCTGATGCGCCTCGCTGGTCTGCAGCCACTGGTCAAAGGCCGCGGTGCTGGCGTCGTCGGCGGTGTTATAGCGCAGCTTGATCATCCACTGGATAGCCTGGTCGACCAGGCGCGAGTCAGGAGTCGGCATAGCGCAACCGGTAACAGGCGTGCAGCGCCTTGGACAGGTCGCGCTCAACTGTGGCCTTGGACACGCCCAGGCGCAGGGCGATCTGTGGGCAGGTCAGGCCGTCCAATTGGGCCAACAGAAACGCCTCGCGCACCCGTGGTTTGAGCTGGTCGAGCAAACGGTCGATGCGCTCCAGGCTGTCGAGGATCAGCAGCCGTGTTTCCTCGCTTGGCACCTCCATTTGCGCAAAGTGCGCCAGGCTTTCCAGGTAGGCGCGTTCCAGTTCGCGGCGCCGGTATTGGTCGATCATCAAGCTGCGCGCGATGCTGCTCAGGTACGCGCGCGGCTGCTGCAAGGTCTGTTGCTGACGCGCGTTGAGCAGGCGCACGAAGGTGTCCTGCGCGAGGTCAGCGGCGCGCTCATGGCAACCCGTGCGCCGGCTCAACCAGCCCCGGAGCCACGAATGGTGGGCTTGGTAAAGCTGGCCGATGGCGGCATGGTCCAGTGGGTGATCGCTCGACATGGTCATCCTGGCGCAGCAGGCTTAATTGATAATGTTTCGCATTCTAGACGTTGGTCGTGGCATTCAGCAATCACTGGGTTCGCTGCGTGAGCAATGTATCCAGCACAATTTTTTGTAGCGCCTGCCAGCGCCGATTAATCTGGATTTTTTCCCAGCGGACGGTTCAACCATGATCAGCCTCGTCACACTTGGCGTTTTTTCCGGCGCTGTGTTGCTGTTGCTGCTGTCACCGGGGCCGAACATGGCGTTTGTCATCAGCCAGGGTGTCACCCATGGCTGGCGCGGCGGCGTTGCTTCTGCCCTGGGCATTGGCGTGGCCGACCTGTTACTGACAGCGTTGACCGCCATGGGGGTAACTGCGTTGGTTGCCAGTTGGCCGCCAGCGTTCGACCTGATTCGTTACGCGGGCGTGATCTACCTGCTGTGGCTGGCCTTCAAAACCTTGCAGAAACGTCCCGGCCTGGACACCGCTCACGTCGGCCGCGTGGCGTTGGGCCGGGTGTTTCTGCAGGCCATGTTCAACAGTTTGCTCAATCCCAAGGCGTTGTTGTTTTTCATGGTGTTCCTGCCACAGTTTGTGCGGCCGGAGGCGGGGCCCATCGCCTTGCAACTGATGGTGCTGGGCGGCGTGCTGACGTTGATCGCGAGTGTGTTTCATGTGTTGTTGGGCCTGTTTGGCGGGGCGCTCAGCCGCTTCTTCGCCAAGCGCACCAAAAGCGCCTGGCTGCAGAAGTGGGGCTTGGCAGCGGTGCTGATGGCGTTGGCCGTGCGCTTGGCGGTGATGTCACGTCCTGCCTGAACACACGCAGGAAGCCAAACGAGTTTCTTCGTGGCGAGGGAGCTTGCTCCCGTGACGGCCTGCCAGTCGCTGCTCATTTACCTGACACCCCACAATCCAATTGTGGGAGCTGGCTTGCCTGCGATGACGACCTGACAGCCGACACTTCTCTACCTGACACCCCACGATCCAATTGTGGGAGCGGGCTTGCTCGCGAAGGCGGCGTGACAGTCGACACAGCTATACCGTGTACATATCCATTCCTGCGGTAACGGCCACTTAGGGTTCCGCCCTTACGGCGGCTCACTTTGCAAAAGCGGCAAAGTAAGCAAAACGCTCTTGCCCCACCACTCGGCACCTCGCCTAGGCTCGGTGTGCCCGAACACAGGCTTGAATCCGTGGGCCGCCGCCACGCGCCATCCATGGCGCGGGGCGGCTAACCCGGCGTCCTGCCGGGTTACCCACGAATTCAAGCCTGCGTTCGGCCAGCGTGGTTTAACGGGGCGCCTAAGATCAAAAGCAGATCAAGAGCAAGATCAAGAGCGACTCGCTTCGCATCGTGATTACTGTCGGCTACAACTGGACAGCCGTTGAGCACCGAAAGAATCAAAAGGAGTTTCGTACAGCGGACTAGGACTTACCTTACGTTCAAGCGTTGAAACCGATTTTTTCCCACGGACCTTTAAGGTTGCTGCTAGGAACAGGTCACGAGTCTTCCCCAGTCGCTGCAAATTCAGCGACCGGACGTGAGAAATCCAACTTCACCCCAACCGCGCAGCCGCTCGGGCCACAATCTCCCCACGCACTCTGCGTGACTCCACCGTGCGCTTGTTGGCTTCCTCCAGCACATGCCTGGGCGCCGTCTCCGGGCGGCCTGAGTCAAACGGTGGGGCCGGCGCGTATTCGATCTGCAGTTGCACCAGTTGCGCCGCCGCTTCGCTGTACAACTCCGCGGCCAAAGTCAGGGCAAAGTCGATGCCGGCGGTGATCCCGCCGCCGGTAAACAGGTTGCCGTCACGCACCACACGTTCCTGTACGGGAATAGCCCCGAGCGGGGCGAGCAGGTGGTGGTAGGCCCAATGGGTGGTGGCCTTGCGACCGCGCAGCAACCCTGCCGCGCCCAATACCAATGAGCCGGTACACACCGAGGTCATGTATCGCACTGTCTGGGCCTGGGCCTTGAGGAAATCCAGGGTTTGCGGGTCTTCCATTAACGGGCCCACACCGGCGCCGCCGGGTACGCAAAGCACATCCAGGTTCGGGCAGTCGGCATACGTGATGGTCGGCGTGAACACCAGGCCAGTGCTGGAGGTGATCGGCGCGAGGTCTTTCCACACCAGGTGCAGCTTCACGTCTGGCAGCGAACCGAGGACATCATAGGGGCCGGTCAGGTCCAGTTGCTGGATGCCGGGGAACAACAGAAAGCCGATCTGCAAGGTCATGATTCAAGCTCTGAAAAGGAATAGACGTCCTCACTGTAGAAGCCTAGGCTTTGGCGAGTACGCCATTGAGCCCACTAATCGCGCCAATCATGCCTAAAATTATTCATGTACTCGCTTTTGAAAATGCCCAGGTGCTCGATGTCACCGGGCCTCTGCAAGTGTTTGCGTCGGCTAATGACCTGTTGCGCCAACGGGGTTTACCGTTGCCCTACGCAGTGAACGTGATCGCCGCTCAGGCAGAACCGGTGAGGACGTCTGCCGGCCTGGCGCTGCTGGCTGATCCGCTGCCTGCCATCGACGCGCCTTGCGACACCCTGGTGATCGCCGGTGGCTGGGGCGTGTACGCTGCCGCCGAAGACCCGGCGCTGGTGCAATGGGTGCGCGATAAATCCCATTACACCCGGCGCATGGCTTCGGTGTGCACCGGAGCTTTTCTGCTGGCCGCCAGTGGTTTGCTCGATGGTTGCCGCGTGGCCACGCATTGGACGCGCTGTGAAGAACTGGCGCGCAAGTTCCCCACGCTCACGGTTGAGGCCAATCCGATTTTCATCCAGCAGGGCGCGGTGTGGACGTCTGCTGGTGTGACCGCCGGGATCGACCTGTGCCTGGCCCTGGTAGAGGATGACCTGGGGCGTGCGATTGCCCTGGAGGTGGCGCGCCACTTGGTGGTGTTCCTCAAGCGCCCTGGCGGTCAGTCGCAATTTAGCGTGACGTTATCCCTGCAAAAAAGCGACAGCCGTT
The DNA here is from genome assembly GCF_036346515.1 of Pseudomonas sp. AM4(2022). Taxonomy (NCBI): domain Bacteria; kingdom Pseudomonadati; phylum Pseudomonadota; class Gammaproteobacteria; order Pseudomonadales; family Pseudomonadaceae; genus Pseudomonas; species Pseudomonas sp. AM4(2022). The sequence continues at coordinate 37,149 of NZ_JAOTNW010000024.1, read as the reverse complement.
TTGCCGAGCTGCACGCGTGGATCGCCGATAACCTGACGCTGGATCTGAGCATCGCCACCCTGGCAGCCCAGGCTGGCATGAGCGAGCGCAGCTTTGTGCGCCACTACCGCACCGAGACCGGCCAAACCCCGGCGCGCGCCGTGGAACTGATCCGCGTCGAAAACGCACGCCGGCAATTGGCAGACAGCACAACCTCCATCAAACGTATCGCCATGCAATGCGGGTTTGGCTGTGAAGAGACTTTGCGCCGCAGCTTTCTAAGGGCGTTGTCGGTGACGCCCCAGGCTTATCGGGAGCGTTTTTCACCGCTCCAGTAGTTCCAGCAAAGCTTGAAGCGTGACCTGGGGCGCTTCCTGGAAAACGTTATGACCCACGCCGGGCAACACCTGGCGGCGATAAAAACCGCTGAAGTGCTCCACGTCATCATCCTCCAGTGACGGCGGGCCCACACCGTCGTCGGCCCCGCATAACGCAATGCTGGGCACTGTTATCGCCGGTTGCGGCACCAGCGCCTGCTCGATGTATTCCAGCGCAGGATCACCCGGCGCATACATGAAGCGATGGCGATAGGAGTGAATCACCACCTCGACAAAATCCGGGTTATCAAACGACGGCGCGGTCAGGGCGTAGCGGCTTGGCCCTTCGGCCCAGGACGGTGACCACAGCGCCCACAGCAATTGGCAGAGTTCACGCCGGTTGGCCGTCAAGCCGTCGACCCCGCGCTGGGTGTGGAAGTAATACTGGTACCACAATCGATGCTCGGTTTCCGGTGCTCGAGGTTCGAGGGACTGGGCGATGTCCTGGATGTTGTAACCGTCCCCCGTCACCAAGCCGCTTACCCGCTCGGGCCACAGCGCCGCGACAATACACGCCGCGCGCCCACCCCAGTCATACCCGGCGAGAGTGGCCTGCTTAATGGACAGCGCATCCATGAAATCCAGCAGGTCCTTGGCCAACGCCGCCTGTTGGCCGGAGCGCATGACCTGGTCGTTGATAAACCGCGTCGGGCCATAACCGCGCAAATACGGGACCAACACCCGATAACCACGCTCGGCCAGCACCGGCGCGATTTCGTCATAACCGCGAGGGTCATAAGGGAAGCCATGCAGCAGGATCACCGGCTCGCCTGCGATGGGGCCGTGGGTTTCATAAGCCACGTCCAGCATGGACGTGCGCACATACAATAGCGGGGCAGGGGACGTCAGGGTTGCCATACAGTCTTCTCTCCACTGAGTTTGCGGTCCAGGAAGGTTGCCGCACTGATCAATGCCAGGTGGCTCAACGCCTGAGGTGTGTTGCCCAAGTGCCGAGCCTGGCTGTCGAATTCTTCGGCGTACAGTCCCAGCGGGTTGGCGTAGCGCAGCAGCTGTTCGAACTCCAGGTGAGCCTTTTCCACTTGCCCGGCGCGGGCCAGGCATTCCACGTACCAGAACGAGCAGGCGGCAAATGCGCCTTCGGTGCCTTGCAGGCCATCGATCTGGCTGTCGTCATTGCGGTAGCGGTAGACCATGCCGTCGCGCACCAGGCTTTTCTGGATCGCTTCCAGTGTCGATAGCCAGCGCGGGTCGGTGGCCGCAACGAAGCGCACCAGCGGCATCAACAGCATCGAGCCGTCCAGCGCCGTACTGCCGATATGCTGTACGAAATGCCCGCGTTCTTCGTTCCAGAAGTTGCTCCAGATGTCGGCGTAGATTGCCTGGCGTGTCTGGTCCCAGCGCGCGAACGGTGCGGGCAGCGAGCGTTTGGAGGCGAGGCGAATAGCTCGGTCCAAGGCCACCCAGCACATCAGGCGCGAGTGCAGGAAGTGGTGTTGCTCGCCGCGCATTTCCCAGATGCCTACGTCTTTGCGGTTCCAGATATCACACACTTGGTCGACCACTTCCACCGTATGTTTCCAGCCTTCGTGGGAAATGGCTTCGCCGTACTTGTTGACCAGATACACCGCATCCATCAGTTCGCCGTAGATATCCAGCTGGATCTGGTCGAACGCTTCGTTGCCCACGCGCACCGGCTGGGCGCCGCCGTGGCCGCTCAAATGATCGAGGGTGGTTTCCGGCAACTCCTGGCGACCGTCGATGCCGTAGAGAATATTGATTTTGGTTGGCTGGCCGCAGCAGTCGCTGACTCTGCCTTTGAGCCAGCGCATATAGGCGTTGGCTTCCTCGACAAACCCCAGGCGCATGAACGCGTAGACGGTAAACGACGCATCGCGTATCCAGGTATAGCGGTAATCCCAGTTGCGCTCGCCGCCGGGGCTTTCCGGCAGGCCGAAGGTGGCGGCGGCGATAATTGCGCCGTGCTTGCGCGAGGTCAAAAGCTTCAACGCCAAGGCCGAGCGGTTGACCATTTCGCGCCAGCGCCCACGGTAATTGGACTGGGAGATCCAGCCGCGCCAGAACTTGAGGGTGCGTTCCAGGTACAGGTCCGTGCAGTCGTTGACCACCCGCGGATCATCCTGGCCGCCGAGCACAAATTCGGCGCCCTCGTCCTGGGCCAGGGTGAAGCGGGATACGACTGAATTTTCTTCGAGGGTCAGCGGGTGGCTGCCTACCAGACGCAGGCCGGGCTGACCGTCGGCGCTGAACAGCACGCCGTTGTCATCGGCTGTGGTGTGGGTCTTGGCACGGGCGTAGTCGTGGCGCACGGCGCAACGCAGGTGCAGGTTGGCCTGGCCGCTGACCACCCGTACTCGGCGAATCAGCAAAGGCAGCTCGTCGACCTCTTCGCTGACCGCCAGCAGGTCGGTGACTTCTACCACCGCCGCGTCGCTGAGCCAGCGTGTTTGTAGTACGTTGGTGTCGGGCAGGTAGATCTGCTCGCGGCGGGCGTTGGGCAGGTCCGGGGTAAGCTGGAAGGTACCGGCGTCGGGTGTGTCGAGCAGTGCGCAGAAGATCGATGGGCTGTCGAATTCCGGCCAGCAGAAAAAGTCGATACTGCCACGGTCGTTTACCAGTGCGGCACTGCGCATGTCGCCGATGATGCCATGGGCATCAATGGCGCTTTGGGGCTCTGTCTTCAAATCAACCATTGCCACGAAACTCCGGATAAAGGCTCATGCCACCATCGATAAACAGCGTACTGCCGACCACATAATCAGAAGCATCGCTGGCTAGCCATACCACTGCATTGGCCACATCTTCTACATCACCGACGCGACCGTAAGGAATCAATTTGAGCAGCTCTTTTTCTGCCGCGCCTTCAGTGGCTGCGCGGTTGATCGCCGTGCGAATCGCCCCAGGCGCAATGCCGTTGATGCGGATGCGTTGCTCGCTGACTTCCTGGGCGAGGGTGCGCATCAGCATCTCCACGCCGCCCTTGGACGCCGCGTAGTTCACATGCCCGGCCCAGGGGATGACTTGATGCACCGAACTCATATGGATGATTTTGCCTGCCGCCCGTGACACACCTTCGCGAATACCCTGGCGATTGAAGATACGCACCGCCGCCCGCGCGCAGAGGAACTGCCCGGTGAGGTTGACGCCAATCACCGTGTTCCAATCCTCAAGGGTCATATCCACCAGATTGGCATCTTTTTGCAGGCCGGAGTTGGCCACCAGAATATCCAGATGGCCGAAGGCGTCGAGAGTTTGCGCGAATAGGCGTTCGACATCGGCCTCCTTGGACACATCGCCGCCGATGGCAAGCGCTCGGCCGCCGTTGGCATTGATCTGTGCGGCGAGGGCCTCAGCCGGTGCCGCCTGGGAGTTGTAGTTAAGCACCACCGCCGCGCCTGCTGCAGCCAGGGCGTTGGCCGCGCCCGCGCCAATACCGGAACTGGCCCCGGTGACCAGGGCCACTTGTTGCTGCAAGGAAATCTGCATCGCCCACCCACCGTTTTATGAGAGTCCTTCTTGCTGACTGGCGGCGGGGAGTGGAAGTTCACCCCCTGGCGCTTACGCCCAGCTCGGGCAAAAGCGCGACGTTGTCGTATGATGCTGAAAACAAAGGGCAATACAGGAAGCGATGGAATGCATGCGTGGGCCGATACCCGAGGGACGAAACTATTACTCAGCGGCGTATTAGCCGTTTTATCACTGATTCAGACAGCCTTGTGCGTCGCGGACAACAGCAATGGTAAAACGCTGTATCTACAGCGCTGCGCTGTGTGCCACGGGCCCGATATCAAAGGCACCGGGCCATTGGCTAAAAAAAGTAATCCGCCAACCCCCGACCTGACAACTGCCACCTTCAAGAAACGACTCCATGATTATCCGGGCGTTATCGTCTCCTCGGTCATCCTTCGCCCCAATGGCAACCTGATCCCCAAGACGCTGCAAGACAATGGCGTAAAGATCGCGCCACATGCCTGGAGCGTTAAAGACTTTCGCGATTTGCATCAATACATGAGTGAGGTCATTTCAAACAAATAGTGGGTGGGCGATGAGCAGCAATTGCCCCGCTTAATAGGAAGCATTACTATTCACGCCCCGCCTCCCCAGTGCTCTCGCGATGACTCCTCAGCCGCCCCGCAGAACAGGCTTTTTCGAGCACTACGAAGAGTTGATCGGCACCTGGACACGCCGCCTGAGAAACCGTCAGCAAGCCGAAGACCTTGCGCATGACACCTTCTTGCGGGTGCTTGAGTCCGCTGCCTGCAAGGTTGCTCAGCCACGCGCCTACCTGCATCAAACCGCACGCAATATTGCGGTGGATGCCTACCGCCGCGAAGACCGTCGCGAGGCGTTGACGCGGCAGGCGGTTGATCACAGCACGCCTTACAGTAGCGACCCGGAGCATTACATGCACGCGATCCAGTTGGCCGACGCCATCGAGCGGGCGCTGGCCGAGTTGCCGCTCAACTGTCGCAGAATTTTCATCTGGCAAAAGATCGAAGGGCTCACCCAGCAGGAAATCGCCACACGCCTGGGGCTGTCTAAAAACATGGTGGAAAAGTATATGATCCGCACCCTGCGGCATCTGCGTGATCGTCTGGATGCGAGCGCGCCATGACCGGCTTTGAAACAGGATCTTCCACGATGGATAACCGTGTCCGTGATGAGGCCGCGCAGTGGTTTGTACGCCTGCAAGACGGCCCATTAAGCGCCCAGGAACGTCAACGTTTCGATGCCTGGCGCAGGTCGCAGCCCGCGCATCAGTACGAAATCGATGTGCTGCAAGGCCTGTGGAGCGCTACGGATTTACTGCCCAAGGCCCGCTTGCAGGCGCTGGGCGATGCCCCGACCGAGCGCCTTGGGCGGCGTGCGCTGCTGCGTTATGCCGTGGCTGCCAGTGTGGTCGCCGTTGCAGTGGGCCTGGGTGCGTACAGCGGGCTGGGGCAGCCAAAGCCCTACAATGCCGAATTCAGCACGCGGTTAGGCGAGCATCGTCAGGTGACCTTGCCCGACGGTTCCGTGATGGACCTCAACAGCCGCAGCGTGGTCGCGGTTCACTACGAAAAGGGCCGGCGGGGCGTGGAGCTCAAGCAGGGCGAGGCGATGTTCAGCGTGCAGCATGACGCCGGCCGCCCGTTTGTGGTCGCAGCCGGCGCAGGGCAGGTGACCGTTACCGGCACGCGCTTTGATGTACGTCGGGATGCGGACCAGACCCGTGTAGCGGTCGAAGCCGGCACGGTCAAGGTGCAGGGCCAGGCGTCGGGTCACATCGTCACGCTCACCGCCGGCCATGGCACCCATGTCGACCGCCTCGGCCAAGTGGCAGCGGCCTACGAGGTGAACCCTGAAGCGCTGACTGCGTGGCGCAGCGGTAAACTGGTGTTTAACAACGCCACCCTGGCCGACGTGGCGCGGGAAGTGTCGCGCTACCGCGAGCAACCGCTGCGTGTCAGTACGGCAGCGGTGGGCAACCTGCGCTTGACCAGCGTCTTCAAATCCAGCGACACCGACGCCTTGCTCAAGGCCTTGCCCCACATCCTGCCGGTCGCCTTGCGCACTTTGCCGGACGGTAGTCAGGAAATTATTTCACGCTGACGTTCAGGTTTTTTTCGAGTTCTTCGTCTTCTCCTGCAACTGCAACTGGTTTGCATTAACGGCTGCGCATGCTTGCGATCACAGGACTAGGCTCGACGTGAAAAAACTTGCCCCCCACAACAACAAAATTTCCCGCTGGGCGCCCTTGGCCCTGGCCGTTGCCATCAGTACTGCACAGGCTGCCGAGGGCATCCACATTCGTGCCCAACCCCTGGGCGCAGCCCTGAGCCAGTTGGGCCAGCAGACCTCGCTGCAAGTGTTCTTCAGCCCCGATATGGTTGCCGGCAAGCAAGCCCCCGCGGTCGATGGTAACCTCTCGCCCGAACAAGCCCTGCGCCAATTGCTGCAAGGCAGTGGCCTGGATTACCAGATTGACGCCGGCTCCGTGACCTTGCGCCCGGTGAGCAACGGCACCGGTGAAGCCGGCTCGCCTCTGGAACTGGGTGTGACCGACATCAAGGTGGTAGGCGACTGGCTCGCCGATGCCGATGCCGAAGTGGTGCAGAACCACCCCGGCGCGCGCACGGTCATTCGCCGCGAGGCCATGGTAGAGCAGGGCGCGATGAACGTCGGTGATGTGCTGCGCCGTGTGCCTGGCGTGCAAGTGCAGGAATCCAACGGTACCGGCGGCAGTGATATTTCCCTCAATGTCGGTGTGCGCGGGCTGACGTCACGTCTGTCGCCGCGCTCCACCGTGCTGATCGACGGCGTACCGGCGGCGTTCGCTCCCTACGGCCAGCCACAGCTCTCGATGGCGCCGATTTCTGCCGGCAACCTGGAAAGTATCGACGTTGTCCGTGGCGCGGGTTCGGTGCGTTATGGGCCACAGAACGTTGGCGGCGTGATCAACTTCGTAACCCGTGCGATCCCGCAAGACTTCTCCGGGGAAGTCGGCACCACCCTGCAAACCTCCGCCCACGGGGGCTGGAAACATGTGGAGAACGCCTTTGTCGGCGGCACGGCCGACAACGGTATCGGTGCCGCGCTGCTGTACTCAGGGGTCAACGGCAACGGCTACCGCAACAGCAACAACGGCAACGACATCGATGACGTGATCTTCAAGACCCACTGGGCGCCGACCGAGCAAGACGATTTCTCGCTGAACTTCCACTACTACGATGCCAGCGCCGATATGCCCGGCGGCCTGACCCAGAAGCAGTTCGACGCCAACCCGTACCAGTCGGTACGCGACTGGGACAACTTCAGCGGGCGCCGCAAGGACGTGTCGTTCAAGTACATCCGCCAGATCGACGACCGCACCCAGGCCGAAGTGCTGACTTACTATTCTGACAGTTTCCGTGGCAGCAACATTGCCAACCGCGACCTCAAGACCCTCAGTTCCTACCCGCGCACCTACTACACCTTCGGCATCGAGCCGCGTGTGTCCCATGTGTTTGACCTGGGGCCCAGCACCCAGGAAGTCAGTGTGGGCTATCGCTACCTCAAAGAAGGCATGCACGAGGAGGCCACCAGCCTGAACCTGGTCAACAACGTGCCGACGCCGGGCGGGCAGAGCGACGGTCATGTCTATCAGGACCGCACGGGGGGCACTGAAGCCAATGCCTTCTATATCGATAACAAAATCGATATTGGCAAATGGACCATCACCCCCGGCATTCGCTTCGAAGACATCCGCACCGAATGGCATGATCGCCCGGTCGTGGCCCTGAATGGCAAGCGTACCGAGGAAAAACGCCGCGAGGTCCACAACAACGAACCGCTGCCGGCGCTGAGCGTGATGTACCACGTGTCTGACGCCTGGAAATTGTTCGCCAACTACGAAACCTCCTTCGGCAGCCTGCAGTATTTCCAACTGGGCCAGGGCGGTACCGGCGACCAGACGGCCAACGGCCTGAACCCGGAAAAGGCCAAGACCTACGAAATCGGTACGCGCTATAACGACAGCGTCTGGGGCGGCGAAGTGACGCTGTTCTACATCGACTTCTCGGATGAACTGCAATACGTCAGCAATGACGTGGGCTGGACCAACCTTGGCGCCACCAAGCACAGCGGTATCGAAGCATCGGGCCATTACGACCTGTCCAACCTCGACCCGCGCCTCGACGGCCTGACCGCTAACGCGGGCTTCACCTACACCAAGGCCACCTCCGAAGGCGATGTGCCGTTCAAGGGCCGAGACCTGCCACTGTATTCCCGCCAAGTGGCGACTCTGGGCCTGCGCTACGACATCAACCACTGGACCCACAACCTGGATGTCTATGCCCAGTCCGGCCAGCGCGCGCCAGGCACCGGAACCACCTACATCACCCAAGGCACCGCGGATGGCCAATACGGTGATATCCCAGGGTATGTCTCGGTCAACGTGCGCAGCGGTTATGACTTCGGCGCGCAGTTGTCGAACCTGAAGCTGGGTGTGGGCGTGAAAAACGTCTTCGACCAGCAGCATTTCACGCGCTCCAGCGATAACAATGCCGGCTTGTACCTGGGCGAGCCTCGCACCTTCTTTGTACAGGCAAGCGTCGGGTTCTGATCTGTCGTCGCTGGGAAAAATCGCAACCTCAGGGGGGCGATTTTTTTTGCCTGGGCAAAGCGCTCCGTCCACTCATTGCTGCAAGACCACACTCTGTTTCCTACATCACCACAGCACAGATTATGGCTGGATCAGGAACTGATTCCGACGCAACACCACACATGGGAAAGCTGATGGGCTTCGACACTGCGTTGGAGCGACAAGCTGAAAATCGCCCACTGTATGGAGAAACTTATGTCGGTATCGATGTTGGATACACCCGTCTCTGCTTCATCAACGCCTGACCTTTCACAGGCCAGTGCCAAGGCCGAGGTCAAAAACACTCGCCAGGCTCCGGCGTCGCCTTCCTTCACTGGTCAGAATGCTGCCCATGTGAATTTTCAATCCGGGGCCAACAAAGCCGGGCCGGTATTCGGTAACCCTCAGGCACCCACCGCCGCGGCTGACGTGCCTGGGCATCATCACCGACCACCGGCGATGCAGAATTTCCTGAACCAACTCCAGCACTGGATCAGTCATTGGTTCTCCGGGCATCGGCCGTCTATGCATCCTGGCTGTGGGCATCCGCCGCCAAAGCCGAACCCAGGTTGCAGCAACCCGCCACCCAGGCCGAACCCCATTGGGAGTAATCCGCCACCGAGGCCGGACCCCACTGCAGGTCGGCCGTATCCGCCCGCCCCCGGCAGGCCTGATCCGCAGTACTCGCTGAAAAATAGAGAAGAGTTGGCGCAGCAGTTGCGCGATAGCTTCAACGCCTTCAGAGACCCGAAGAACCCTGGCTCCATTAGCGTTGACAGCATTCTTGCAATGGCAAAAAGAGGGTGGTCGCCCAACCCGGTCATGAACGAGAACATTCGCCTGGCCAATGAGCTGCTACGACGTCCGGAACTGATGGCCGCATTGGACCGGCACGGTTCCACGGGCGCTTTGGATGGCCTGATCGACCGGCACAGCCTGAACGCGGTAATCAAAGGAGAAAACTACTTCAAGTACAAGACCGACAAAGAACTGGCCGGTGAGCTGCTTGAGCATTTCGACGAGTTGAAAAACGGGAGCGGGGGCTCAAGCCTTAAAATCCGCGACCTGAAAAAGTGGGCCCGCCAGCCACTTACCGGCGACGCAGCCAAGGACCATCTGATCCAGTTGGCCCAGGAAATGCTCAAGCGCAGTGATCTGCTTGAGAAAATGGATAACCGCGCCAGTAAAGATGACGACGGGAAGATCAGCCGTACAGGACTGTACTTGTTGTCCCGCTGACCGCTCTTCAGGCGCCGCCTCTCGGGGGGCGGCGCCAGTCCAATATGTTTCAAGGAACGAATTACGCCCATTTGCCACAGAGGTGATACTTGCGGTTGTAATTCGACCCGCCGCTTTTCAGATTCTGAATGAGGGAAAACATATGACTTCAGCCTCGTTTAATTCTTCCCCAAATGGTCCCATCGACCTGTTGCGCAGTACCCAACGTACAAGTCCACCAGTATCCAAGGAGCGCGGCCCCTCGCGTAGCCTCCCTTTTGCGTCGACGGAATATGAAGCAGAAGCACGGCGTATGAAGGCTTATGCCGGCGAGCGTAGATTCCAGGCGCCCGTGTCGGACGACTTTTCCCGGGGCATGCTGGCAGACCCGCACATCAGGGGGGAGGGCACCGATTCGTTGAGCGACACGGGGTTGATTAATTGCCTGGCAGGCTGGTGGCGTAGGCGCAAGCTGGGTTAACCACGGCTGACGCCGGTTTTACATATTGTCATTGGTAGGTATCGTTGACTCGGAACTGCCGAGTTCCTCCAACCACACATGAGGTGCCTGCCTGAGTAGAGTCCATTCGTTGATTTTGCCCATCAAGGTAAAAATCACCCTGCGGATATGCATCTGAAAAGTGTTGGAGAAAACCCATGACAATCGAGGGTGTATTACCTTCCGGACGGCCTCTGCCCCCCGACAAGCCTGCCGTACACTCAACTACGTCACCAGCGGCCACCCACCCTGAGGCCTGGCATCAACCCCCCTCATCAACTTCGGGCGAGGGTTCGCGCAAGCCTTTTCTTTTACGCGGAACATTGTCCGCTCTGCGCCATCGTGACTTGCAGAACTTTCCCATTGGGCGGGCCAGTGGCACCCCGCCGGGTACTACCTCAACGGACGACCAACTGGCGAAGGCCCTGGAAAAAGCCTTCGGCCTGCTGCACCCCTTTCTGAATGATGGGCGCCTGACGTGGATGTCTTTGCAGCGGATCGCCGCTCATACTATGGGTGAAAACGAGGCGTTGGACGGCGTGATTCAGGTCGTCAGGGAAATGCTCAAGCGCCCGCGGTTAAGTGACGCGATCTTCAGTCGTGACGGCGATATCACACGTGACAGCCTCAGCGCGGCGGCCCAAGCGTTGCAGGGGAACAGCTCGGCAATCGAGTTCAGTCAGGACCCGTTTCATGCGCAAGGCAATGCGCAGGTGGTGGAGGCGCTACAAAGCCAGTTTCCGCTGTTGAGAGACAAGGCCATGGACCGAACCTACCTGTTTGAAGCGCATCAGTACGTTGAAATAGCCAGGCTGCGGGAGGTCATGCAGGACCCGCATGAGGTCGATCAACAGGGCGCGCCGGTGCTGGATGCGTCCACGGGCATGCCCCAGTCCAAATACAGCGAACTCTGTGTCTACACCGCGAAGAACATTATTGAGCGTCCAGGTTTGCTGCCTTCGCTGGAGCGTGCCAATGGCACACGACTATTTGGCCCGCCTCACAAAGAGGGGTGGCTCAGCAACAAAAGCCTCGAACGGTGGCATGAGCAAGACGCCGCTCGCAAGGCACGCTGAAAGGCAGGCTACACCTTGAGGACTTTGCCGCTGATGGCCACCGCCGCCAGCAATACTGCGATCAGGATGAAGGCAGTACTCAAGCTGCTGCCGTGGGCGATAAAACCAATTACGGCGGGGCCGGCGAGAATGCCGGCGTAGCCCAATGTGGTGATGGCAGGCACTGCAATATGCTCTGGCATAACCGTTTGCTTACCCACGGCGGTGTACAGCACCGGCACGATATTCGAGCACCCGGCCCCCACCAGCGCATACCCCAGCAGCGCAGTTTCCCACGCAGGCAATAGCGTCGCGAGGAGCAAGCCGGCACAGGCCAGCGCGCCACCGATCACGATTACCCGCGTGGGGCCCAGGCGTCGAACAATCGCATCACCGGTCAGGCGTCCAGCGGTCATGGTCAAGGCAAATGCCGCGTAGCCCAGGCCGGCGTAGGCCTCATCCAGGCCGCGCTCGGCGCTGAGGAACACGGCGCTCCAATCCAGTACGGCGCCTTCAGCCAGGAACACGATGAAACACAGGCAACCGAGAAACAACACCACACCATGGGGCACTGCAAATGCCGGCCCCGAGCTTTCACTGCCATAAGGCAGCAAGTGCGGTGCAGCCTTCAACAGCGCCGCCAGCGTGATAACCACCACCACCAGGGTCGCCTGCAATGGCGACAGGCCCAGGCCCAGCAACCCCGCAACCCCCGCAGCGCCGACAATGCCCCCCAGGCTGAACAAACCATGGAAGCCCGACATCATGGTTTTGCCACTGGCGCGCTCAACGATCACCGCTTGCAGGTTGACGGTGGAGTCCACGGTGCCCAGGCCTGCGCCAAACAGGAACAACCCGGCAATCAACAACGGGATGGAACTGACAGTGGCCAGCATCGGCAGGGCCAGGCAGATCATCAGTGTCCCTGCGCTCAGCACGCGTCGGCAACCGTAACGCGAGGCCAGCGCGCCCGCTGCCGGCATTGCGATGATCGATCCCACACCCAGGCACAACAACAGCAAGCCAAGGGTGCCTTCATTCAGGTTCGCGCGCGCCTTGGCATACGGCACCAGCGGCGCCCAGGCGGCGATACCAAAACCTGCGATAAAAAAAGCGATGCGGGTCGACATCTGTTCCAGTCGCCCGGGAACCACGGGGGCAGGGGTGGGAATGGCAGTCATGAAAAATCCTTGGTTTGGCGTTCAACGAACGATGTCCGGCGCGACATCCTTGCATATCAGGCCCTCTTGAGCGAATCGGGTTCCGTTGGTGTTCAGGATTAACGGTATGGGGTGCAAGCCTTATTTTTTTACAAACACGGAACGCTTTGGCGGCCGGTCACCACGTAGAAATGATCGAGCCTGTAGGAGGTGGGCTGGAAGGTGTGTAATCCCTGCGGGGAGTGGCTGAACCCCAGGTTTCTTGCGGCGGATTACCACCTTCCCGCCCACTTCCCACGGACGGGCCGTTCTTTAATACGCCGCTGTCCGGTAAGTAGAGACGCGGGGCAATATCAGTGGGAATTGCCATGTCCGCGCGCGAAGAGGGGGCAATGCTGTAAGGAAGGCCTGACGGCTATCTACCTGATGCCTCGCGATCCAATGTGGGAGCTGGCTTGCCTGCGAAGGCGGCCTGCCAGTCACCCATGGTCAGGAGCCAACACTGTGTAGCGGGACAGTGCGACTAAAAGGCTGAATCGCGGAAACGACTGTCGCATTGAATAAGTGTCAGCTGTTTACTTAAAACGTAGTTGTAAAAAGACAAGCCGTAGTCAGAATTTTCTTCAAACCTTTAGAAGTTTTTTTGGCTGTACATATATTCTGTAAAAGACACTTCCACCTTCGCTGTACGAAACTTCTTTTTTATTCAATAAAGTCCGAAAAGCTCCTGAGCTCGCTAAGCTTGAGCGTGTTCAGGTGCTTTTTTTCGCAATCCGAATGGGTATTGGCGAGGGAGAGGCGTTCAAGAAAAAGTTGATGGCGGGTAACAAAGGATGGTTAACGGGTTAGTTTCGTCACGTTTCAAATTGATACTTCCAGCAGTAAATGCAGAACTTCAGGTAGTGGCGTTCAAAGGCAGCGAAGCCCTCGACCAGCCCTACTTTATACAGGTGCAGTTAGTCAGCGAAGACCCCTACCTTGACCTGGAGGCATTGCTTCATCAAACCGCCTATCTGTACTTCGGCGAAGCAGGTCAGGGCTTGCATGGGCAAATCTACGCCATCGGTCGGGATGATCCCGGTACGCGGCTCACCCTTTATCACCTGACACTGGCGCCACGCCTGGCATCCCTTGCCCATCGTTGCGATCAGCGGGTTTTCCAGCAGCGCAGCGTACCGCAGATCATTGCGACGGTCCTTGAGCACCACGGCATTCTCGCCGACGCCTATGCCTTCGAGCTCGGGCCGGTGGTGTATCCACCACGCGCATTTTGCGTGCAGTACAGGGAATCCGACCTGCATTTCATCCAACGGCTGTGTGAAGAGGAGGGCATTCACTACCACTTTCGTCACAGCGCGCAGAATCATCTGCTGGTGTTTGGCGATGACCAGACGGTGTTTCGCCGGTTGCCGGTGCAGCGTTATTGTTCCTCGGCTGATCCATCGCTTGGGGCCCCGGTCGTCCAACGTTTCGACCGGCGCCTGGTAACGCGCAGCCGGCGCACCGTACGTCGTGACTATGACTTTGAGCACCCTTCGTTTCGCCTGCAAGACAAAGCCGGTGCCGAGACGGCTGATCCTCTGGAAGATTATGGCTACCCTGCCGGCTTTATGGGCCATGCACGCGGTGCGCAGCTGGCGCGACGCAGCCTGGAGCGTCACCAGCGTGATCGCCATCGAGTGCTGGGCAAGAGCGATCAACCGGTGCTATGCAGTGGCCACTTCCTTGAACTGTGCGATCACCCGGACCCAGCCTGCAACGACTTATGGTTGCTGACCTCGGTGCGTCATGAGGGTTATCAGCCGCAGGCGTTGGAGGCTTTGTTGGTTGAGGCCGGCGAGTTCCAAGGCTATCGCAACCGATTCACCGCGACACCCTGGCGCGCAGTGCATCGACCGGCCCTCAAACACCCCAAACCGACGATCAGTGGCAGCCAGACCGCGACGGTAACCGGGCCGGCAGGCGAGGACGTGCACTGCGATACCTATGGTCGTGTGAAGGTGCGCTTTCACTGGGATCGCGCGGACAAGGGCGACGAGACGAGCAGTTGTTGGCTGCGCGTGGCGTCCGGTTGGGCGGGTGATGGGTTTGGCGCCATGGTCATTCCACGGGTGGGTATGGAAGTGCTGGTGAGCTTCCTGGAGGGTGACCCGGACCAACCCCTTGTCACCAGTTGCCTGCCCAATGCATCGCACTTGCCGGCGTACGCTTTGCCGCAGCACAAGACACGCAGCGTACTGCGTAGCCGCAGCTCGCCGGGCGGCGGGGGCGCCAACGAGTTGCACTTGGAAGACCGGCGCGGCGAAGAACTCATCTACCTGCGTGCCCAGCGTGACCTGGAGCAACGGGTGGGGCATGACAGTCGCCTGGAGGTAGAGGGCGATAGCCTTACTCGCGTTGGCAGGAGCTTGTTGATCGAAGCCGGGCAGCAGCTTCATCTCAAGGCCGGCGCCAGCCTGGTGATAGAGGCCGGCGCACAACTGAGCTTGAAGGCAGGCGGGGAACACCTGGTGATGCAAGCCGGCAGTATTTCCAGCAGCCGGTCCATCACTCTGGGCGGTTCGCCGTCTGCAAGCCGTTCGGTGAGCCCATCAGGGGTTGCCGGCACGCAAATCTCTGCCGTGCAAAGCGTCATCATGGACTTGGCCAAGCAACTGGGCGCCGACTTTTGCCCTCTGTGCGAAAGCTGCCGCGAAGGCCTGTGCGATATCCCAGGGAGGGCGGCCTGATGGACAGCTTGCTCCATCGTTGGATGGCCCAACAACAGCAGAGTGGACACCCATTGTGCCTGATGCTTGATGGTCACCACGAGGCTCGCCAACGCCTGATGGCAGATCGTGCTCCGTCGCACTATTGCAACCTCTACAGCGAGACCGCTGCGGCGGAGTTGGCGAATTCAGGCCCGCTCATACTGTTACTGGAGCAACTGAATGAGCCTGCCTTGGCCGACCTGTTGCTACACCCCGAGTCGAACTGGGGCTGGCTCGCCAGCCTGCCCGCCAGCGACTTGGCGGGAGTGGCGCGTCATTGGCGCGAGAGAC
Source organism: Pseudomonas sp. AM4(2022) (assembly GCF_036346515.1). Classification (NCBI taxonomy): domain Bacteria; kingdom Pseudomonadati; phylum Pseudomonadota; class Gammaproteobacteria; order Pseudomonadales; family Pseudomonadaceae; genus Pseudomonas; species Pseudomonas sp. AM4(2022). The sequence goes on along the minus strand of NZ_JAOTNW010000024.1, from coordinate 21,740 downwards.
TGCTGCGGGGGCCAGAAGGCCAACAGGCGCTTTATCGCTTTCACGACAACCGCACCCTGGCCCGTGCCTTGGCCCATCTGGCCGAGGAGCATTGGCCAGCCTACCTCGGGCCGCTGATCAGTGTGTGCTATTGGCATGAAGGCTGTTGGTGCCACCACGAAAACCCTGCACCGGGCGACTACCCTGTGCCTGAGCCCCCGCCGTGGCTCAACACACCCAACCCCCAGGCCGAAGCCATTCTGCACGCTAATATCCTGCGCTACCTGCTGGCTGAGCACAGTGAAGACCTGGCGGCATTAGTCGAATTCCAAGACCCCAGAATTTGGGTGGCCCAGGTACTGGAACAGGCGCGCACCTGGCAATGGCGGGAGCCGGAGCAGCTCGAATTTTTGGTGGTACGCCGGTTGGCAGAGGCGACCGGCAGCAGGGTTACTAATTGGCAACCGAGGGCAGACGAGACGCCAGGGGAGCATTTTGAACGAGTGGCGGCGCAGTGGCACAGGGAGGTGGGGAGCAGTGAATAAATTGATGGGATGGGTGCTACTGGTGGCTGCGGGGCTTTCGGGATGTACGGGGAAGGCGGTGGAGAGTTTTACATTGGAGGTGGATTTGCCGGCGCAATTCGGCCTTGTGGGCGATGCTTCCTACACCCCCGCGCCGGGCGAAACGTGCAAGTTGCCTCGAAGACATGGCAAGCGAGCGGATCTCAAAATATTCAAGGCTGCCAGCAAACCCGTAGCGAATAGAGTGAGTTTCGAGGTGCCAATGACAGAGCGGGTGGAAGGCTGCTCGCTGATGTTACGTAAGCTTGTGTTTGCGATTAACGCAAAGTGGGGGGGACGTTGGTCGGATGTCGGACGGGATTACGCCGCTGTTTATATCCAAGATAGTTGGGAGGACGGAATGTCTTTGATGTCAGAAAGTTATGTCCAAGAGCTCCCTGGGCAATGTCAATGGTTGTTTCGTACTGTTGGCCCCCAGCATGCCCTTATTAAGGGGCTTAAATGCAATTCGCTGAACACCAGCGGACAGCTTACGAAAGCTCGTGCTGGCGGTTATGTGTCCCGTGCTGGATTGCGTGGGAAGACGCTGAGAATGGTGCTGGCGTTAACGGAAGAAGAACAACCAGCAGTGCGAGACAACTGGGTAAAGGTTGTCGGTGGCTGGAAGCGTTGCAGGGGAGAAAGCCTGGAAGACATATTTGCGTTTTGTCGCGGCAATGTCTCTGACTTCAAGGCTTTTAAAATGCCAGATGGGCGTTTATGCAATATTTATCCGACCTGTGATTAATCAGGAGAAACCTCATGGAACAAGCTGCATGGAAGCAACAGTTTTTCAACGACAGGATGCCTGCTTGCTCATCGAGTGGGGATTGGTTGACCTTCTGCTTAGTCGATGAAACGGGAAATGGAAAAAGTTATGGGGGACTGCCTTACACCCTGCGTGACGTTGCTGGTCAGCAATACAGCGGTCGGTTGAACGGGGAGGGTTTTGCCCGAGTGGAGGGCTTTTTCTGTGGTCCCGTAATTCTGATGATGGAGGAGCGCTATTCAGGTCGGGAAACGCTCTATCAGTCGCTCATGACACGTTCATTCTATGCATTGCCTATCACTGAGTTGCAAGTGCGTGCCGAGCAAACCCATTTTCTTGATAACCACGATCAGATTGTCGAAAAAAATCCCGCACGCCCAAATGCAGATCATTTTTATCAGGTTGAAGTGAGTGACCTGGTTCGACATAGCGCTCACTTGCCGCCCCTGTCGTCACAGGCTCACCGTCCAATGCGGCATGCACTCAAGATGATGGCAGACCTTGGTTTTGGACCTCCCGAGTCTTCCTTCAAGGGGCTGGTGCTCTTTCCGAAAAAATTCACGATGTTGCAGGTGCGACCTCTAAGAGCATTACGACCAATCCTTTCTACACAGGATCAATTTTGCGCATTGAACCTGTACCAACTGGCGTTAATGGCAACATTAAGCTATTGCGAGTTTGGCCAAGATCCTTCAGCAGAACCTAAGGACAAAGTCAGCTTTCCTTGGCATCCAAGTATCGGGAATTTGTTTTCCGAACGCTTGTCATGTCACCGGGAGGCGTGGAGGTTTGACTCAGAGCAAGTGCAACGATTTTATCCATTGTATGAAGACGTAGCTTATTCCCGTCGTTTCGAGATTTTGCCTTTTGATCCAGAGTTGTACGGGCAGAATGCCAATGCGCATGATCTCGAGCATCCGGAGCGGATACACTTTTTTAACGATGTAGAGTTTGGAACAGATACTCAAGCATTCATTTGTCATCACGATGAAGTGGTGCTTATTGCTGTACGCGGCACCGCTAGTGGTGCCGATGTTCTACGCGATGCAAACGCCCATCAAGTCCCATTCATCGAGGGCGTTGGAAAAGCCCATCAAGGTTTTTATCAGGCATTTCAGGCCATGCATAATTTTGTATCGGGTTACCTTTTTCGATATCACAGCGGCCAACGAATTATCATTTGTGGCCATAGTCTTGGGGGGGCTATAGCTCTCTTATTGGCAGAGGCCCTACGTCGCACGCCAGATCGAGATTACGACCCACTCCTCTACACCTACGGCGCCCCCCGCGCCGCCGACTCTGAATTTACCGCCGGTGCCTCTTCCCTGGTCCACCACCGCATCGTCAACCACAACGACCCTGTCCCCAGTGTCCCGGCGTCCTGGATGAATACCACCGCCAAGCTCTGGATTCCCGGGGCCATCGCGCTATTCAGCCACCCCGTGCCCGGTGGCCTGCTGTTCGCCGCAGGGCTGGTGCGCGTGGGTGGTAGCCCCTACCGACATCATGGCGAGCAATATCATTTCATGCCGATCACGCTCCCGGATGGCAGCCATTCCTCGGTGTTATGGAAGCCTGGCTGCGAATCGCTCCAAGAGGCGGGTTGCAACCGCGCATTGCAACTGCAGGGCGACATGCCCGACCGCGATAATGTGTTGAGGCAGCTGTTCCAAGCCGACCAGCACTTCATGACCACCAGCTACATCCCCGCGGCGTGGGCGACGTTGCGCCGCTGGCAACAAACCCTGGAGAGCCAGGGCCCGCTGGTGACCCAGAGGGAGTTCGAGCTGCTCGACCGGGCCTTCGAAGACATGCGCCAGCAACTACGGGTCAAGCGGCGTGAACTTGCGCTACGGCGCCCGGCCAATGATCGTAGCCATGAACCTACCGATGCCTTGAACGCAGAGATCGACCGTTTGCACACCAGCCGCGAGCGCTTGGCAAGCCTGCGCTGGCGACGCCTGGAAGCCCGCGATGTCTACGGCAGCCATGCCCGTTCTGCACATCTGCAATCGAGCCTCAAACGTTGGTTCAGCCACCGCGAGAATCGTGAGCCGGCCCAATTCGCCAGCATCCCGCCGCCTGCCCACGACGAACAGGCACGGGTGCAAACGCTGGACATCGACTCAATCGTCTAACCCGCGCGGTTACATAAACTCTACCTGCGCCGGTTGCCGCTTCATCAGCACCTTGCCGTTGCGAATCGAGTACAGCGGCAGGCCCTGGCTACGTATGACTTCGTAGTCGCTGTCGGCCGACAGGATCAGCAGGTTGGCCGGGCGACCTGCTTGCAACCCATAACGATCGCCCAGAGCCATGGCTTTGGCACTGTTGTCGGTGACCAGGTCCAGGGCGTTTTGCAAATTGCGGTAGCCGAGCATATGACAGATGTGCAGACCGGCCTCCAGTACTCGCAGAATGTTGCCGTTACCCAGCGGGTACCAGGGATCGACGATGGAGTCCTGGCCGAAGCACACGTTCATGCCGGCCTCAAGCAGTTCGTTGACGCGGGTGACGCCGCGCCGTTTCGGGAAATTGTCGAAGCGGCCTTGCAGGTGGATGCTTTCGGTGGGGCACGAGACAAAGCTGATGCCGGAATGCCCCAACAGGCGAAACAGTTTGGCGCAGTAGGCGTTGTCGTAGGAGCCCATGGCCGTGGTATGGCTGGCGGTGACGCGGGCACCCATGTCGCGGCTGCGGGCTTCTTCCGCGAGGACTTCGAGAAAGCGCGAGTGGGGGTCGTCGGTTTCGTCACAGTGCACGTCCACCAGGCAGCCTGTGCGTTCGGCCAGGTCCATGAGGAACTTCACCGAACTCACGCCTTGGTCGCGGGTGTATTCGAAGTGGGGGATGCCACCGATCACATCGGCACCCAGGCGAATGGCTTCTTCCATCAACTCGCGACCATTGCGGAATGACTCGATGCCTTCCTGGGGGAAGGCGACGATTTGCAGGTCGATCAGGTGCGTGCTTTCTTCACGTACCTCCAGCAGGGCCTTGAGTGCGGTGAGGTCCGGGTCGGTGACGTCGACATGGGTACGCACATGCTGGATGCCATGGGCGGCGAGGGCTTGAATGGTTTTTTTGGCCCGGGCCTTGGTGTCCTCCAGAGTAATGGTGGCCTTGCGTTCGCCCCAGCATTCGATGCCTTCAAACAGCGTACCGCTCATGTTCCAGCGCGGCTCGCCGGCGGTGAGGGTGGCGTCGAGGTGGATGTGGGGTTCGACGAAGGGCGGTATCACCAGGTTACCGGCGGCGTCCAAGTCGCCGGCCATCAGCGCCGGCACCCCAGTTTGCGCAGTGATGCTGGCGATCCGGCCGTGTTCCAGGTGCAGATCATGCAGGCCTTCACGGTTGCGCAGGCGGGCATTGATGATGTGCATGGTCAAGTTCCTCTTGGCAAAAAAAATCAGGCAGACAGCCGCCAGATCCTCAGGGCGATACCGATGTCCAGGCGGTCATGGCGCGTAGTATGGCGCTGAGCAGCACATAGGTCAGCGATGCGGCAAAAATTCCCACCAACGGTGCGACCCACGGCGAGTTGAACGCGACCACGGTGCCCACCCCATACGCGATCAGACCTGGCCAATTGAATGCCGGTAAGTGAGCTTCCGCCAAGCGCGGATATTGGCCGCGATAGCGATAGAAGAAGTCCGCCATGATCACGCCTCCTATCGGCGGGATGACCGTACCCAGCAGGATCAGGTACGGCACCAGCAGGTCGTACATGCCGAACAAGGCGAGCAGGGTGCCGATCACCGCGCCGGCCAGGGTCACGCTCTTGCGCCGTTGGGTGCGCAGCAGGTTGCAACCGGCGACGGCGAAGTTGTAGATGGTGTTGTCCTGGGTGCTCCAGATATTGAGCAGCAGCATGGCCATCGCCGCCGTGGCGAAACCTTGCAGCAGCAAGACCTCCACCACATCCGGTTGCTGATAGACGATGGCGCCATAGGCCCCGATCAGCACCATCAAGCCGTTGCCGACAAAAAAGCCGATCAGGCTGGCCAGCACCGCAACCTTGGCCGAGCGCGAAAACCGTGTCCAGTTGGTGGCCTGGGTTGCCCCGCTGACAAAGGTCCCGAACATCAGGGTGATGGCGGTGGACAAGTCCAGCTCAGCGCTGGGCACCACCGCCAGGAGCCCTTCCAGCCCGCCGACCTTCACGGTGGCGACCCACATCGACAGCAGCAACAGAAGCCCCATGGCCGGCACCGCGATGTAGGACAGGATTTCCAAGCCGCGATACCCCACGTAGGCGGTGGCGCAGAACAGTAAACCAAATACCACCATCAGCCCCAGCACACCGCCCTGGCTCAACTGGAAATACTTGCCCAATACCACGGCCGCCGTGGCCGTGCCCCAGGCATACCAGCCGATCTGGGTAAAGCCGAGGATCAAGTCACTGAGCTTGCTGCCCACTTCGCCAAAGCAGAAACGCCCCATCAACACCGAGTTCAAGCCGCTCTTGAACGCGATGTAACCCAAGCCTGCGGCGTAGATACCCAACAACAGGTTACCCAGGGCCACGACGCCGAGCATGTCGATGAAGCTGAACGCCACCCCCAGCTTGCCGCCGGCAAACATGGTCGCGGTAAAAAAGGTGAACCCCAGCAACACCATGGCCGTAGAGGCCAGGCCCTTGCGCGCGTGCAAGGGGACTTCGCTGAGAGGGTAGTCGTTGCCGGGGTCTTGCTGCGTCATGGGGGGCTGCTCCCTGAGTGGTGACCCAGGTTGTGTGCATCCTGCGTGCCAATGCAGGTGCAGGCAGGTATGCGCTGACGGGAGCAAGCCCTTCATAGAGTCTCCCGCCCAATCCAGCGCAAAAGCGGTGCAGCGGTGAGCCAAACTGGCTCAGTCGAATAGTGTCTGCGTGGTCTCACCCCGATTAAATGCGAAGGCAGCCTCAAGATCACTTTCAATCGTGCGCCCGCGAGACAGGGGCGGCAGGTCATCCAAGGTGAAAAAGCCGACTTCGGTGGTTTCAAAACCTGCCGTGGGTGCGAGTTGGTCCACCCGGTCACACAGGAAGTACAACTTGTAGAAATCCCTCACATCTGGCCGGTACGAGCCCTTGGCCTTGTGCGTCACGCTGTATAGCGCCCTTGCGGTGACAGTGAGCCCGGCTTCTTCGTGGATTTCCTTGATGATGTTCTCGGCCGCCGACAAACCTATATCGGCATAACCACCCGGCAATGCCCAGCAGCCATCGGTCGATTCCCGTACCAGCAAAATCCGCTCACCTTCGATCACTGCGCCGCGCACGTCGATCATCGGCGTCGAATAGCGCTGGGCGAAATCCGAAACCAGGCCGGTGATACGCTCCAGCGGTACGTTGCCCAATTGCGCCAGCATGGTGTGAGCGATCAGGGCAATTTCCTCCAGGCGCTCGCGCTCGAAAGCATCGGTGCAGAAATGCAACCCCGTGGAAGCCAGCGCCTGCAAGCGCTTGGCTTGGGCCAGCCAGGTGTTTTCCATCACGTCCTCCTGAAAGCATTCCCAAAAAAAACCACCCGCAGGTGGTTTTCCAGCACGTTATCGCTTATTCGCCGCGATAAATGCACCCACTGGTGCAGGTCTCGTGGATACGGATCGCACTGAGTTCCGGCAGCAAGGGTTTCAGTTCATTCCAGATCCACTTGGCCAGTACTTCGCTGGTGGGGTTTTCCAGGCCGGGAATGTCATTGAGGTAGTTGTGGTCGAGGCGTTCATAGAGCGGCTTGAAAATCGCCTTGATCTCCGAGAAGTCGCGAATCCAGCCGGTATGGGGATCCAGATCGCCGCTCAGGTGGATGGCCACCTTGAATGAGTGCCCATGCAGGCGCCCGCATTTGTGGCCTTCCGGTACGTGGGGCAGGCGGTGGGCGGATTCGAATGTAAATTCCTTGAAGATTTCCACAGTGTTTTCAGCTCGGTCAGGTGTCTGGCAGGCGGCGAGTTTAACAGTTTGATCAACCTCTGCGCATACCGCCCCTCGGCCGCAGGCACCCATGCGGTCAAAGGGCTAGCAATCGGTCGCCGAGCTTGCCGTTATCCGCCAATGCCAAAAACTCATCCCCCAGTCGTTGGCTCTCGCTCATGGCGGTTTGCCAATATTTGTTGCGGCCAGGGTCATCGCCCATAAAGCGCTTGAAGTCGCTGCGGTCTGGCAGCTTGCCGTGGGGCAGGAGGGCCAGGTAGTCCCTGGACGGCGCGAGCAGTAACACATCCTGCAAAAATTGCTGGTTGCTGCGCCGCCATGGCAGGCCCTTGTCGAACCAGCCGGGGATGACCCGGTCGGTAAAGTGCGGGTACAGCACGATGTCATCGCCGTGGTAGGGCAGGTCGAGGTGGTAGTCCAGCAGGCCGCCGTCGCGGTAGGTGCCGGCTCCGGCCCCGGGCAGGTCGCGCACGCCTTGCATCACCATGGGGATCGAGCCGGACGCGAGCAACGCCTGGCGCAGGTTGCCCACGTCCAGGGTGAGGAAGCGCGAGGGGAAATCCTTCAGCGGGTGTACCGGAGGCGCCTGACGCGGGTCGTGGATGATCAGCCGCTCGAAATGCCGCGACAGCCGTGCGCGGCCCCGCAGATTATCGGCAATCACCGACGACAGGCCCAGCCCCAGCCGCCCACGGTGGTCATCGGCGAGCAATCCGTGGCTCTTGACCACCATGATGTTCAGCCGATAGTCGGGGTTGTCCAGCACCCGCGCATCGCGCCCGGCCAGCAGGTCGTCGAGCATGCGTTGGCAGCTCTGGCTGACTTGCGCCATGGTCACGCCTTTGGCAAAGCGCTGCTCGTTGTACAGCCGGCCCAGGTCGAGCAAACCTTGCACCGGGTCGGGCAGGCAGGCGCTGGCGAACCGCCACGAGCCGATGGACGCGCCGATCAGCGCACGCTCGCGCGGCGCACGGGGCAACCAGTCACCGAACAGCGCCAGGTCCAGCCCTTGGATACCCAGGGCCTTGGGGCCGCCAGCCGCACCGGGGAGGATACCGACGTCGGCAGGCGCAAGGCCCTGCTCGCGGAGGCGGGTGAAGGCACGCTTGCCGGCCTTGAGGGTCAAGGCCGGGAACTTGATATGGATGGCTGTCATACCGGTCTCTGTTGAGGCGAGCGGGGCAGTATAGGAAATCTCCCAGTCAGTGGGAAAACGGATTGCGTGAAATTGCCATGGTGGCAATTCAGTTTCAGTTAAGTTGCGGCGCGTACCGTGGTCGGCGTAGGAAAACATCATGTAACGGAGACTTATCATGAAGCGCCTCACTGCCCTGGGCGCCGCCGCTATCATCCTCGTTACGGCGACCTCGGCCGCCGCATTGGACCCCGACAAACCACTGATCGTGCCGGCCACTGTTACTATTGTCGCTTTCGATCAATTGGAAGCCACGGCCTTGGCCCTTCACCCTGGTTCGACGCTGCTGGGCACCGACCTGGATGAGGAGTACGGCAAGTACGTCTATGAAGTTGAGCTTCAAGACACTGACGGCATTGAATGGGATGTTGAATTGGACGCGCTCACCGGGCAGGTTCTCAAGAATCATCAGGATACGTAATGAAGGTAAATTTACGCGTCGGCAGTCGCGTGGGGCTGGTGCTCATGGTGTTTTGTTCCAGCCTCGCGGCCCGCGACCTCAACCAGGACGAAGCCCTGGCCCTGCGCCAGCAAGGCGTGATCCTGCCGTTGGAACAGCTGTTGCAGCAGGCCATGGCGCGATACCCCGGCTCACGGCTGCTGGAAGCCGAACTGGAAAAGAAACACGGGCAATACGCCTATGAAGTGGAACTGGTGACCACCGAGGGTGTGGTGCGCGAGATCAAGCTGGATGCCACCAATGGCGACCTGATCAAAGATGAGGAAGACTGATGCGCCTGCTCCTGGTGGAAGACAACGTGCCCCTGGCCGACGAACTGATGGCCGGCCTGCAGCGCCAGGGCTACGCGGTCGACTGGCTGGCCGACGGCCGGGACGCCGTGTATCAAGGGCGCAGCGAGCCCTATGACCTGATCATCCTTGATCTTGGCCTGCCCGGTTTGCCCGGGCTTGACGTGCTGGCGCAATGGCGCGCCGCCGCGTTGGCCATCCCGGTGCTGATCCTCACGGCCCGCGATTCCTGGGCCGAGCGCATCGAAGGGCTCAAGGCCGGCGCCGATGATTACCTGAGCAAACCCTTTCACCCTGAAGAGCTGTACCTGCGCATCCAGTCGCTGTTGCGCCGCTCCCACGGCCAGACGAACCAGCCCACCCTGCAGGCCGCCGGCCTGCATTTGGATGAAGGGCGCCAGTGCGTGCTACGCGACGGCGCCGAGATCCAGCTGACGGCTGCCGAGTTTCGTTTGTTGCGTTATTTCATGCTGCATCCCGAACAGATCCTGTCCAAAAGCCACCTGGCCGAACACTTGTATGACGGCGAGACCGAGCGCGACTCCAATGTGCTGGAGGTGCACGTCAACCACCTGCGGCGCAAATTGGGACGCAGCGTGATCGAAACCCGACGCGGTCAGGGTTACCGATTCGGCGCCACCCCGGCATGAGGTCGATCCAGCGGCGCTTGAGCCTGGGGTTGATCAGCGTGATGGTGATCATCGGTGTGGTGCTGGCGCAAACCAGCCTGTGGTTGTTCGAGGCGGGTTTGCAGCGCTACCTTGAAGCGGGCTTGCGCAACGACAGCGAAAATCTGCTGGTGGCGCTGGTGCGTGGGCCCAACGGCGTGCAGTTGGATGAGCAACGCCTGTCGCCGGCGTACCAACGGCCATTTTCCGGGCATTACTTTCGTATCGACTTTGCCGATGTGCATTGGCGCTCCCGTTCACTGTGGGACCAGGAACTGCCCCGGCTCCCCACGGCGGGGCTCAAGGGCAACCTGCAACTGGGGCCCGAAGGCCAGCAACTGTTGGTGTTGCGCTCGGACTACAAGCGCTTTGGCCAATCGATTTCCATCAGCGTGGCCCAGGACTACACGCCTGTGCGTGAGAGCTTTCGCCTGATGCGCCAGGTCGGCCTGGTGATGGGGCTGGCGGCGCTGCTGCTGGTGCTGGTTCTGCAACGGGTCACTGTGCGCCGTGCCTTGCGTCCGCTGGAGACCGCGCGCAACCAGATCGCCCAACTGCAACAAGGCCAGCGCTCGCAACTCGACACCCAGGTGCCGCTTGAGCTGGAGCCCCTGGTGGCGCAGATCAACCACCTGCTGGCGCACACCGAAGACAGCCTCAAGCGCTCCCGCAACGCCCTCGGCAACCTGGGGCATGCGCTGAAAACCCCGCTGGCAGTGTTATTGAGCGCCGCTTCCAGTGAAGCCCTCAAGGATCATCCGCAGTTGAGCCAGTTGTTGCGTGAGCAACTGGAGCAGGTGCAGCAGCGCCTTAACCGTGAACTCAACCGTGCGCGCCTGGCGGGTGACGCGCTGCCGGGCGCGTTGTTTGACTGTGAACAAGAACTGCCCGGCTTACTGGCCACCCTGCGCATGATCCACGGCGAACACCTGGACCTCAGCTACCAGGTGGCGCCAGGCCTGCAACTGCCCTGGGACCGTGAAGACCTGTTGGAACTGCTGGGCAACCTGCTGGACAACGCCTGTAAATGGGCGGACGCCGAGGTATGCCTGAGCATCAGCGAGACGCCCCACGGCTACCGGCTGGCGGTGGAAGACGACGGCCCCGGCATTCCCGAGGCCCAGCGCGACCAAGTGTTCAGCCGTGGCGCACGCCTGGATGAGCAAAGGGTCGGCCATGGCCTGGGCTTGGGAATCGTGCGGGACATCGTTGAGGTGTGGGGTGGGGTGTTGCAACTGCAAGAGAGTGAGCTGGGTGGGCTCAAGGTATTGATCCAACTGCCACGCCGCTGACACTGACACACCGCAGCTCAAAATGTGGGAGCTGGCTTGCCTGCGATAGCATTGAAATACCGAGGTGTTTGCATCGCGGGCAAGCTCTAATGCCAGTCAGTTAAGCGGTCATCGCCTACTGTAGGAGCGAGGGGGACGCCTAGTTCTTGCTCGCGAAAAACGTCAACGATAACGCGGGCATCCTGAATGAACGCCGCGCCTGTGAGTTTTTCGCGAGCAAGCTCGCTCCTACAAAAAAGCCTAGCTACATTCAGACCCGAAACTGATCCATCAACCCCTGCTGCTGGTTCGCCAGGCTGTTCAACGCCTGGCTGACCCGCGCCGATTCATTGGCCTGCTCCGACAACGACTCGGTCACATCGCGAATGGTCGCCACGTTATTGTTGATCTCTTCGGCCACGGCGCTTTGTTCTTCGGCGGCGCTGGCGATTTGCAGGTTCATGTCGCTGATAACCGTGACTGCATCGCCAATCTGGCGCAAGGCTGTCACGGCCTGGCCGACCTGTTCGACACTGCCTTGGGCCTGGCGATAACTGTTGCCCATGGAGCCGACCACGTCGCTGGTACCGGTTTGCAATTGTTCGATCACCAGGCGGGTTTCTTCCACTGACTCCTGGGTGCGCCGTGCCAGGTTGCGCACTTCGTCGGCGACCACGGCAAAACCGCGGCCGGCTTCACCGGCGCGAGCGGCTTCGATGGCGGCGTTGAGCGCCAACAGGTTGGTCTGCTCGGCGATGCCGCGAATCACTTCAAGCACCGAGCCGATCTGTTCGCTGTTGGCGGCCAAGCCTTCTACCTGGGCCATGGCAGTGCTCATGTCGGCGGCGAGCTCGCCAATGTTGGCGGTGGTGCGGTCGATAACCGTCAAGCCTTGACGAGTCGCCTGGTCGGCATCTCGGGCGGCTTGGGCCGCTTGTGCGGCGCTGCGGGCCACGTCCTGGGCGGTGGCGCTCATTTCGTGGGATGCGGTGGCCACCTGATCCACCTGGCGGTACTGCTGCTCCATGCCGGCGCTGGTTTGCGTGGCAATGGCTGCGGATTGGTCGGCGGTGCCACGGGCGTCCTGCACCGAGCGTTTGACCTCGGCAATGATCGGCTGCAGCTTGTCGAGGAAGCGGTTGAACCAGCCGGCCAATTGGCCCAGCTCGTCCTGTTTAGCGTAAGCCAGGCGCCGGGTCAGGTCGCCTTCGCCGCTGGCGATATCTTCAAGCATGTGCGCCACGCCGAGGATTGGCCGGGTCACGCTGCGCGCCATCAGCCACACCAGGATCAAGCCGACCACGGCGGCGAGCAGGCCCAGGCCCAGTTCCAGCAGGGTGCCTTTGGCGTTGTCGGCGTCCAGCTGGTTTTTCAGCGCTTCGGCGGGGGCGACCAGGACTTTTTCCGGTACATCCAGCAATACGCCCCACGCCTTACCGGCGGGAATCGGCGCAAAAGGCGCCAGTACCTTGAGTTGATGGTCGGTGCGCAGGCTGTGGGTCTGGGTACTTCTGGCCAAGGCACTTATCAACTGTGCGCCGCTGGCCGGGTCGACCTGCTCCAGGCGTTGGCTGAGTTTGCTGGCATCCGGGCTGTAGCCGGCCAGTAAGCCGGTCGGGCTGAGGATGCTGACTTGGGTCTGGCCGTCGTACAGTTTCTGGCTGGCCTGTTGGCTGACCGCCTGCAGGCTGTTGAGGTTGATATCCACCGACAGCGAGGCGATGACTTTGCCATTGACCATTAGCGGGAACACGATGCTGGTCATCAGCACGTTCTGGCCGTCGATCACATAGAAGTAGGGCTCGATCACACAGGGCTTGAGGGTCGTGCGTGGGCAAGTGAACCAGGCGTTGGCCTTTTCACCGCTGGGGCCGATGGAGGTGTCGGCCATGTCGCTCTCGGGCAGCGCCATCGAGGTGATTTTTCCCGGTGTCGGTTGCGACCAGTACAGCGCGAAACGGCCTTTGTCATTACTGCCCAGTTCCGCCTGGTTGGCGAACAGTTCGTCTTTGCCGTCCAGCGCATTGGCTTCGAACACCAGGGACAGGCCGAGCAGGTCTGGGTTGGCCTGCAGGGCGGCCTTGACCTGGCGCGTCAGGTCTTCACGGGTGTCGAAGGCATCGAGAAAGCGCTTCTCGGCCTGTTCGCGCAAAAACAGCACCTGGCGGGAAAAACCATGGCCGTATTGGTAGGCATCCATGAACTGCTGGCGAATGCCCAGCGCCTGCACTTCGCCCTGGGCCTCGATGCGCGACTGGGCGGCTTCGTCGAGCATCTGCATGCTGGATGCCTTGACCTGTTGCGAGCTCTGCGCCATGCGATACAGCGACAGACCCACCAGCAGGGTCACGATCCCCAGCAGGCAAAGGCCCGCCAGCAGGGTGATTTTCCATTGAATGGAGAGCTGCCTGAGCGACATCGGGACATCCTTACCTGAAAGCACATAGAGACAGCGTATCGGCCAGTGCCTGTAATTCTTTATCTGTGCAGAGGGCTTTGCCTCACCACAGTTTTTGACATGACAGCCCAGCTCCTGCAAAGTGCGCGCCCTCTAATAAGACCTCTTTCAAGCCTGCACGCCGGCAGCTGTTCCCATGGGCCGCGCGCGGGCATGCCTGTCTTTTTTGTTTCTGCTTGAGGTAACCATGATTAACGCAGTCATCGCCGCGGTCGGCACCATGCTGGTACTCAGCCTGTCCCGCGTGCATGTGGTCATCGCCATTATCGTCGGCGCCCTGGTAGGTGGCTTGACCGGTGGCCTGGGCATCGAGGCCACGCTCAAGGCCTTCAACGGCGGGCTGGGCGGCGGCGCGACCGTGGCCTTGTCCTACGCATTGCTCGGGGCTTTCGCCGTGGCGATTGCCAAATCCGGGCTGGCCCATGCCTTGGCGGACAAAGCCTTGCTGCTGGTGGACCGTCAGGACGCCAGCGGTGGCAACCACGTCAAATGGCTGCTGATCGGCCTGTTGTGGGTGGTGGCGATTGCCTCGCAGAATATCTTGCCGATCCACATTGCGTTTATTCCGCTGCTGGTACCGCCGCTGCTGTACGTACTGACCAAGCTGCAACTGGACCGTCGCCTGATCGCCTGTGTGATGACCTTCGGCCTGATCACCCCGTACATGTTTCTGCCGGTGGGCTTTGGCAATATCTTCCTCAATCAGATCCTGCTGGCCAACGTCGCCAAGAGCGGGGTGGATATCAGCGGGGTGAATGTCACCCACGCCATGGGCCTGCCGGCGCTGGGCATGGTGGTCGGCCTGCTGGTGGCGGTGTTGATCAGCTACCGCAAAAAGCGTGTGTACGACCTGAAGAAAATCGAGCGTGTCGAGCAAGTGGCGGTGCAGTACAACCCGCTGACCCTGCTGGTGGCCGGCCTGGCGATCGCCTCGGCGTTTATCATCCAGTTGTGGCTGGACTCGATGATCATCGGCGCCCTGGCCGGGTTCCTGATCTTCTCTGTGTCGGGCATCGTGCGCTGGCGCGACACCGATGACCTGTTCACCGAAGGCATGAAAATGATGGCCATGATCGGTTTCATCATGATCGCGTCCTCAGGCTTTGCCGAAGTGCTCAAGGCCACCGGTGACGTGAACTCGCTGGTGCAAACCTCGGCGGCATTCATCGGCCATAGCCGGGGCGTCGGCGCGTTGTTGATGCTGCTGGTGGGGTTGTTGGTGACCATGGGCATCGGCTCGTCGTTTTCCACGGTGCCGATCCTCGCGGCGATTTTCGTGCCGCTGTGTGTGCAACTGGGCTTCAGCCCGTTGGCCATCGTGTGCATTGTCGGTACCGCCGGTGCCTTGGGCGACGCCGGTTCCCCCGCTTCGGACTCCACCCTCGGCCCCACCTCCGGCCTGAATATCGACGGCCAGCACCACCATATCTGGGACACCGTGGTGCCGACCTTCCTGCACTACAACCTGCCGTTGCTGGCGTTCGGCTGGCTGGCTGCGATGACGCTCTGATCCAGGCGAGAACCTCTGTGGCGAGGGAGCTTGCTCCCGCTGGGCTGCGAAGCAGCGCCAAAAAAGCGTGCGGGCGCTGTGCACCCGAGCGGCAGCAAGCTGCCTCGCCACACAAGCTCGCTCCTACAGTAATCGCTCACATGGCCGTTAACCTCTCAAGTCGCCACTAACAAGAGAGAAAAGCCATGCGTCTGAGTTTGAAGGCCAAAGTTCTGGCCCTTGCTGTCGTGCCGGTGTTGTTGTTTGCCGTGGTCATCAGCCTGACTACCGTGTGGATTCTGCAGGGCCAGGCCCGCAACGAGGTGGATGAAACCCGCCAGCGCCTGCTCAACGACGCCAAGGCCACCCTGCAAAGTTATGTCGAGGTGGCCATGACCACCATCAAACCGCTCTACGACGCGGCAGCCCCCGGCGACAGCGCGGCGCGGGCGCAGGTGGTCAAGTTGTTATCCAATACCCGTTACGGCAAAGACGGCTATTTCTTCGGCTACGACTCCGAGACCATCCGGCTGTTCAAGGGCAACAGCCCGGACGGCGTGGGCAAAAGCTTCAAGGACAACCGCGACCCCAACGGTGTCTACGTCAACCGCGACCTGGTCAAGGTCGGCAAGGACGGCACCCACTACCTGCAATACAGCTCGACCCAGCCCGGCCAGACCGAACTGGTGCCCAAGCTCGGTTATACCGAATACCTGCCCAAGTGGGACATGGTGATCGGCACCTCGGTGAACCTCGATGGCATCGACGCCCAAGTGGCGGTGGTGCAGGCAAAAGTCGAGAAGCGCATGCAAGGCGTGCTGTTGAGCATCCTCGGCGTGGCCGTGGTGGTGTTGCTGGTGATCGCCGCCGTGGGCATGCTGCTGGCCAATACCATCCTGCGCCCGCTGCACCTGATGAAAGCCAACCTCGATGACATCGCAGCGGGTGAAGGTGACCTGACCCGCCGCCTGGCCATTACCAGCCAGGATGAGCTCGGCGACCTGGCCGGTGCATTCAATCGCTTTGTCGATAAAATTCACGGCCTGGTGCGCCAGATCACCGACATGACCGCCCAACTCACCGGGCTGGTGAGCCAGGTGTCCGACCAGGCCCAGCGCTCCGAGCAGGCCATGGAACGCCAGCGCCACGAGACCGACCAGGTGGCCACCGCGATCAACCAGATGTCCTCGGCTGCCCACGAAGTGGCACGCAGTGCCCAGGGCGCCGCCGTCGCTGCGCAGCAGACCGACGCCGAAGGCCAGGCCGCCAAGCGGGTAGTGGACGGCAGCATCGCGCAGATCCATGCGCTGGTGAACGACATCCGCAGCAGCGGCGTGTCCCTGGACAGTCTGCAGCAGGATGTGTCGTCAATCGTCAGTGTGCTCGGCGTGATCCGCTCCATCGCCGAGCAAACCAACCTGCTGGCGCTCAACGCTGCCATCGAGGCCGCACGGGCCGGGGAGGCTGGGCGTGGCTTTGCCGTGGTCGCCGATGAAGTGCGTGCCCTGGCCAGTCGCACCCAAACCAGCACTCAGGAAATCCAGGGCATGATCGATCGCCTGCAAAAAGGCACCGAGGCGGCTGTGGACGCTATGCGCCGCTCCAGCGATGCCGGCGACGGCACCTCGGCGCAGGCCAACCAAGCCGGCGCGTCCCTGGACACCATGGCGCAACTGATTGGCACCATTAACTCAATGAACGCCCAGATCGCCAGCGCCGCCGAAGAGCAGACTGCCGTGGCGGAAGAGATCAACCGCAGCGTGCATCAGATTGCCGTAGCGGTAGACAGCGTGGCGGACGAAACCCAGTTGGGCGCTCAGACGTCTCGCAGCCTGGCCGACCTGGGCCAGCGCCTCGGGCAGTTGGTGGGCCAGTTCAGGATCTGATCCATTCAACCCGTGGCAGGGTTTAAACGTCGCGCATCAGCAGACCAAAACGCAGGTCCATCTGCGTCGGAATCGGCACATACACCGTATGCCCGTCCCCCGGCGCCACCTCAATGCTTTCGCCCTTGGCGTTATGCAGGCTCGGCAAGTCAAAGTGAAAATTGCCGGCGGGCGTCATCAACTCCAGGTGGTCGCCCAGTGCAAAGCGATTCTTCACCTTCACCTCGGCCAACGCGCCACAACGCTCGCCGGTCAGCTCCCCGACAAACTGCTGGCGCTCGGAAACCGAACTGCCGTTCTGGTAGTTCTGGTATTCGTCGTGCACGTGGCGGCGCAGGAACCCTTCGGTATAGCCACGCTGGGCCAGGGATTCGAGGTTGGTCATCAAGCCGCGGTCAAACGCGCGCCCGGCCACTGCGTCATCGATGGCCTGGCGGTACACCTGGGTGGTGCGCGCGCAGTAGAAGTGGGACTTGGTGCGGCCTTCGATCTTCAACGAATGCACGCCCATCTGTGCCAGGCGCTCCACATGCTGCACGGCCCGCAGGTCCTTGGCGTTCATGATGTAGGTGCCATGTTCGTCTTCGAAAGCGGGCATGGGGTCATCGGGGCGATTGGCCTCTTGTAGCAGGAACACCTGATCGGTGGGCGTGCCGATCCCTAATGTGGGTTGATATTCATGGACGATATCGCCAGTGGCATTCTCCACTGCCGGCGTGGCCTGGTATTTCCAGCGGCAGGCATTGGTGCAGGTGCCCTGGTTGGCATCGCGCTTGTTCATATAGCCCGACAGCAGGCACCGCCCGGAATAGGCCATGCACAAGGCGCCATGTACAAACACCTCCAACTCCATCGTCGGCACCTGCTGGCGGATCTCGCCGATCTCTTCCAGGGACAGCTCCCGCGACAGAATCACCCTGCAAATGCCTTGTTGCTGCCAGAACGCCACGCTGGCCCAATTCACCGTATTGGCCTGTACTGACAGGTGAATCGGCATCTGCGGGAAGTGCTGGCGCACCAGCATGATCAACCCCGGGTCGGACATGATCAGCGCATCCGGGCTCATGGCGATCACGGGCGCTAGGTCTTTGAGGAAGGTCTTGAGCTTGGCATTGTGCGGCGCAATGTTCACCACCACGTAGAAGCGCTTGCCCTGATCATGGGCTTCCTGGATGCCGAGGGCCAGGTTGGCGTGGTCGAACTCGTTATTGCGCACCCGCAGGCTGTAACGCGGTTGGCCGGCATAGACCGCATCGGCACCGTAGGCGAAGGCGTAGCGCATGTTTTTCAGGGTGCCGGCGGGAGCGAGCAGTTCGGGGGCAATTATGGAGGGCATGGTTGTAGGTCGCAAAAGGCGCGAGGGTAGTGCAGGGCCGGGCGCCGCTCATTGATCCACGTCTAACACAGGGCGATCTATGCTTGTTCGATAAACAAGGGCACTCCCACGTTTGGCTGCGGACTAAGCAACAGGGCCGCCATCGGCCTTGTTTTCTGACATGGACCGGACATGAATCAAACCAACCTGCAATTCAAAACCCTGTTGCTGCTACTGGCCTTGGTCACCGTGGCTTTTATCTGGATATTGCTGCCGTTCTACGGCGCGGTGTTCTGGGCGGTGATCCTGGGCATTATCTTTGCGCCGATGCAGCGCCGCCTGCAGCAGCGTTTTAGCTGGAACCGCAACCTGACCTCCCTGACCACCTTGATGGTGTGCCTGGTGATCGCGATTCTGCCGGTGATCATCACCAGTGCTTTGCTGGTGCAAGAGGGGGCCACGCTCTACAAAAACATCGAGAGCGGCAAACTCGACGTAGCGGGTTATATCGAGCAATTCAAGAACGTCCTACCGCCGTATTTCCAGCAGTTGCTCGACCGCTTCGGCATGGGCAACCTCGAAGGGCTGCGGGAAAAGGTAGTCAAGGGCGCGATGCAAGGCAGTCAGTTCTTTGCCTCCCAGGCGTTCAGCTTCGGCCAGGGTACGTTTGATTTCCTGGTGAGCTTTTTCATCATGCTGTACCTGCTGTTTTTCCTGCTGCGCGATGGCCCGGAACTGGTACGCAAAGTGCGCACAGCCGTACCGTTGGCCGAGCCGCAAAAGCGTCGCCTGCAACTCAAGTTCAACCGCGTGGTGCGCGCCACGGTCAAGGGCAACGTGCTGGTGGCCGTGACCCAGGGTGCGCTGGGTGGCTTGATTTTCTGGTTCCTGGACATCCCCAGTGCCTTGCTCTGGGCCGTGCTGATGGCGTTCCTGTCGCTATTGCCAGCGGTGGGCGCCGGGCTGGTCTGGGGGCCGGTGGCGGTTTACTTCCTGTTGAGCGGTTCGATCTGGCAGGGCGTGGTGCTGGGGCTGTTCGGGGTGTTCGTGATTGGCCTGGTAGACAACGTGCTACGCCCGATCCTGGTGGGCAAGGACACCAAGATGCCGGACTACCTGATCCTGATCTCGACCTTGGGCGGCCTGTCGGTGTTCGGCCTTAACGGCTTTGTCATCGGGCCGCTGGTGGCAGCGTTGTTCATGTCGTGCTGGGCGTTGTTCGCCGAAACCAAGCCGCGGGTCAAGTTGCCGCTGCCATAGCGTTCAGGCTTCTAGCCTGAAGTCGGTTGCCATTCGGCGTTGTGTTTCGGCATCGGATAACGAGGTGAGCGGGCCGCTGATCGGCTCGCCATCGCGCACGACATACCAGCAGGCGAGCAAGCCCAGTTTGCGCAGCGGGGCGGGGACGGCGCTGCCGATGACAGACATGATTTGAACAGTGGGCATAAATACCTCCAAACGTTATGGAGGTCACCTTACGGTTTGCCGATGCCTGGGAAAAATCACCTGGCTCGATAGTCGACATCAACGCCAGGCGTTAATCCACCACTTGGTCGAGCATGTTCACCACTTCGTGCTCACTGAGCAGTCCCTTGCGCACCAGGTTTTCTGCCAGTAATGCCAGGAACTTGGCGCTGCGATGGCCTTCAAGGTGCTTGAGTTCAGTCAAGGCGCTGTAGACCTTGCTGGAGGTGCAAAGGCCGGCGGTGCGGTGCGGGTTTTGTGTGGGCATGGTCAATCGTCCTTAATTGTTATTGGCTGGACTGAGTCGATAGTGCGACTGTTTTGTGACGCAAACATGACAGCGCAGCCCGCAATCGATCAAGAGGATATTTGACGCTTATGATGTGGGATTGGCGCTCGTGCGTTGTTCTCACAGCGACACTGGCAGGATAAATCCGGACTTCCCAGGCAAAAAAAGGCCCCGCGTGTGGGCGAGGCCTGTGGATGTCCACGGGGATTAAAACTTACCAACCATGGCGGTAGTAACCGTGGGGCGGGCCGTAGTAGCCACGAGGCGGCCCATAATAACCGCGTGGCGGGCCGTAGTAGACCGGCGCCGGACGATAGTAAACCTGCTGTTGCACATACACCGGTGGCGGTGGCGCGTAGTAGACCGGCGGCGGCGCGGCATACACCGGCTGCGGCTGCACATACACCGGCTGTTGCACATACACCTCACGCGGCTGGCTGGCAACCACAGAGCCGACTACCGCTGCGCCGACAAGCGCACCGAACACGGCCGGGCCACCCCAACCACCACCGTGGGCGGAGGCTTGGCCGGCCATCGCGAGTGCGCCGATAAGCAAGGCGATCCTGGGGAGTTTACGCATGATGGTCATTCCTCGGTTGGCCCCTGCGCTTGTGGTCTGCAATCAATAGACTCAAGGATTGTCGCGGGGATACTTTTAAGACAACGTATTTCGAGAAAACAGCACGGCCAATGGGTAAAGGTTGTGTAAGGTCTGTACCGATTTGCTTACTTCAAGGAGTTATCCATGCAGATGCACCCCAACAAGGACACCCAACTGTGCATGTCACTGTCGGCGCGCCCTGGGAACTTTGGCCTGCGTTTTCATAACCACCTGTATGAACAGCTGGGTCTGAATTTTTACTATAAAGCCTTCAGCAGCCAGGACTTGCCCGGCGCGATCGGCGGTATTCGCGCCCTGGGTGTGCGGGGTTGCGGGGTGTCCATGCCGTTCAAGGAGGCTGCCATTGCCTTGGTGGACGAACTCGACGACTCGGTTCAAGCCATCGACTCCCTGAACACCATCGTCAACACCAACGGCCACCTCAAGGCTTACAACACCGACTACATCGCCATCGAGCAATTGCTGAAAAAACACGCGGTGCCCAAGGAGTCCAGCTTCGCCCTGCGCGGCAGCGGCGGCATGGCCAAGGCGGTCGCCAGTGCCTTGCGTGACGGGGGGTACGCCAATGGCGTGATCGTGGCGCGTAATGAGGTGGCGGGCCAGGCATTGGCCAGGAACCTGGGGTACGCGTGGCAGGCGGATCTGGGCAGCCTGCGGCCACAGATGCTGATCAACGTGACGCCCATTGGCATGACCGGCGGGGTCGAGGCGGATGCGTTGGCGTTTGACGCCGAGGCAATCGATCAGGCCGAGACGGTCTTCGATGTGGTGGCGATCCCGGCGCAAACGCCGTTGATCGTGCGTGGCCGTGCCCAGGGCAAGCGGGTGATTACCGGGCTGGAAGTGATCGCTATCCAGGCGTTGGAGCAGTTTGTGCTTTATACCGGCGTGCGGCCTACGCAAGAGCAGTTCGAGGCAGCGGTGGCCTTCGCCCGCAGCTAACGATTTACCCAAATCCACTGTGGGAGTTGGCTTGTCGGGTCGCGGCATCGCTGCGATGGCGGCCTGACAGCCGCCCCATATCTACCGGACGCCCCGCGATTCAACTGTGGGAGCGGGCTTGCTCGCGAATAGGCTGTGTCAGCCAATGGATTCTTAATTGATG